>NZ_JANMZH010000014.1:0-12916 GCF_031383065.1 Microcoleus sp. OTE_8_concoct_300
TTTTTTATATCGAGTCAATAGTTATTTACAAAAATTGTTTAAAATAATTAACTAAATATAGTCAACTGACTGTAGATATTCAGTTGATTATATACAGTCAACTGAATACATATAGTCAACTGAATGAGGGATAGATAATGACGCTGGGGCAAAAGCTAAGAGAAAGACGTGAAAGTCTAGGTTTGACTCGCATACAAGTGGCAAGAGCGTGTAAAGTTGTGCAATCAACGGTCATCAACTGGGAAACCGACAGACACGTCCCCAAGCTTTACCCAGCACAGATGAAAGCCCTGTGCGACTTATTGAATTTCACGATAGAAGATTTAGTAGTTTAGCTTGGGGAGTTAAGATAAAATAGGTTGGACAATCGCGCTTTTTTGTAGAGAGGGCGATCGCTTTCTATTTGGATTACTGCTGCTGCAATTGAGCCAACAACCAAGCCCCTACCTGTGCTTGATCTTCAGTGCGACTCCGCCGCAAAGCCTCTTCCAACACAGCAACAGTTAATCCCGGCAAAACTTCCGATTGAACAAGTCGCCGACTGCCATTATCAGCAATAATAGCAAAGGCAATAATTTGAGATTTCTGCACGTCTAGTACCCAATATTCAGCGACTTTTAACTCTTCATAAAGCAACCGTTTTTCACCGATATCATCAGCCAAAGTTGAGTCAGCAACTTCTATGACCAAATCTGGCGGTGGGGTAACGTCAAGACTTGCGATCGAACTTCCACTCGGTGCTAATTGCGCTCTAGATCCAATGTAGTAAGATACGTCTGGCTGACACTCTCGGACTCCTGTTTTCCGGTAGCTACAGTTGGTAAGTCCTTTTAGAGAAGTACCTTTTATGGTGCAGAATAAGTTAACAGCAAAGCTGATGATTGTATTATCGGTTGCATGATCTGGCCCTACTGACCTAGTTTCAATCCTCATTTGTCCGTTGCGATAATAGCATTTGGCTTTATGGTAAGCTGGGTCATCTGCCATTGCGATGAACTCTTCCCAGGTTGCTGCTACCCAGATATCAGTTGGCAATTTAGTCTTTAGTCCACTCATTTTTTTATCCCAAATATCTCGATCGTATAACACCACTCAATCAAATGCAAACCCTGTTCTCTCTACTCCTCCTCTGCGCCCTCTGCGCCCTCTGCGGTTAAATAAAAAAATCTCAACTCCTTTTCCAAATCTTAATTTCCCCCAACCAACCCGCACTAACAATAGTCTTACCATCTGCGCTAATCGCCACAGCACTAACGTAGCCAGAATGACCGCTCAAAATACCTCTCAATTCCCCCGATCGCACATCCCAAAGTCTCACACTCTTATCCCAACTCCCAGTAACCAGCGTAGTGCCATCCCGACTGAAAGCCACCGACCAAACTCCATCAGTATGGCCGCTTAAACGGCGAATTAACTGCCCGTTTCCCGCATTCCACAACCCGACAGTGCCATTGCTGCTTCCCGCCGCTAAACTTTTGCCGTCGGGAGTAAAAGCTAGGGACAAAACAGCCAAATTTTTGCCGCCAATCGTGCGAATTGCTTGACCGCTAGCTAAATTCCACAACCTAATTGAACCGTCTTTGCTGCCGCTAGCTAAAGTTTTGTTGTCGGGACTAACTGCAACTGCATTCACCAACCCAGAATGCCCGGTCAAAGTCCGCAGCAACTCTCCTGTTTTCGGGTTCCAAATCTTAATCGTTTTGTCCCAACTGCCGCTGGCTACAAATTGACCGTCGGGACTGACGGCAACGCTCGAAACAGCATTGGAATGCCCGTTCAAAGTGCGTACAACCGCGCCAGTTTCTAAATTCCAAATTTTCACAGTTTTGTCATCGCTGCCGCTAGCTAACAGCTTGCCATCCGCACTCGCGCCCAGTGCGTTTACCGCTTCCGTGTGTCCTTGCAGGGTAGTTTTTAATTGCCCGCTGGGAAAATTCCAAACTGAGATAGTGCCGTTGCTATTTCCTGTGGTAAAATAAGTTGAAGCTAGGGCAAGGGAACTGACAACTTCCGAAGGCCCTTTGAGGGTATTTGTAGCAGCAAAGGCGATCGCACTTGCGGGCCTGCGGGGCGCATTATTTCCTGGAGTTTTAGGATTTCCGGCAGTAGGAGATTGGGGAACTACTGGCAGCGAAATAGTCGATCGCCATTTCATGAAAGTATTAATTTCTATTCCCGCCGCCACGATTTTATCGGAATTTTCCTCTAACCTGACAATGCCGTTAATTGCGACAAGTCGCCCCGCGTCATCGAGCACCGGCCCGCCGCTCATTCCCGCTCTCACTAAGTTATTGTATACCAAAGTATAACCGTTCCAGGGAGTTTGGCGGCCGGTAAGCTGACCTTCCGTGGCGATGAAAATCGGCTGTCTCAGAGAACCGCCGGATATCGGCCAGCCGGCCACATAAGCCTTGTTTCCCTTAGTTGCTGGGGAATTGGCTAATTGAGCCAGGGGGTAGCTTTGAGGACTGCTGAAGGGCACGACCGCTAAATCCATCCCGGGCACTCGCCGCACGAGGCTATAGTATACAGAGTGAGCTTGACCGTCCGGAGTTACGACCTGGTAATCGCCGGCTTTATCGACAACGTGCCAGTTTGTGAGAATATAGTATGTACTGCCTTGTTTCTCTAAAATTACTCCTGAACCGCCTTTTGGCCCCTGGATGCGAACAGTAATTTCTTTAGCGACGGTTTTAACTTTGTCGGCGGTTAATGCGAGGGCAATTTGAGGTGATGTCAATGGGATGAGGGCGATCGAACTCAGGGCGATCGTAGCACTCAAAATAGCCGGAATTGTTCTGCTGTAATTCATTATTGTGTAAATTTAACATACCCACATATCAACTGACGGATAACTTTTCCGGTTTGTGGCATATTGACGGTTGACAACGCGAAAACGCCTGCGCGATCGAACTTTCGACATTCGCAGAAGCCTGACAATATTTGACACAGCCCTCTGGCTAGCAGAAAAATTTAGAATCGGGAACCGCACCTAGACTCAACAATAGCAACTGGCTGATCTTTATTTTTTTCTCGGCAAATCAGAATTTGAGCCAAACGCTGCTCGGAATAATACCCATTAGCCATCCAGCCGAGGGGTGCGCCTGCGATGGCGCCGACTGCTAAACCAGTGAGCAGGCTCCAAACAAGATGCTTTCTGGCGATCGGGTTTTGTTGCATAAAAATTTATCCTAAAGATTTACCCTTAGAAAAAATACCACAAATAAAATTTACTTTCTTCCTCCTATTTACTTATTTCCTAAGTAGTAACCCATGATTAAGTATCATGTTATTCACAGTCCGCTTAACACAATCCCAGGCAACAGCAAAAGGTGCGTCAGGATTGATGATTTTTTACCAGATTGTTAGCTTCGCACTGACGCACCCTACGCACAAGTATTAGTAGAATGCGTCACTTGACAAAACCCAACGCTTGGGTTATTATGCAATTAGGGCTTATGCCACAATCCAAAAATAGGGGCAACAACGGGGGCGATTGCCCCTACTACAGGCAGGCTGTGCATAAGTCCTGCAAACCCTCACGTTGGAGAACAGCGTCTCATGCCCAAAGTTCTTGAAGACCGCCAGAACAATCTATTTATATATATTTATACTAACGACCATATTCCAGCTCACGTCCACATCTTCAAAGGTAGAAAAAATGATAAGAACCAGATGGAAATCAAAATTAATATTGGCACTGAAAAACAAGCTCCTAGCTTAGTTTACGCACACGAGCGAATAAAGGATAAAGATTTAGTTAGGGCTCTTATATTAGTAGCAGATAATCAAGAAATGTTATTAAGCAAATGGCAAGAAATACATCAATGACTCTGGAAAAAATAAAATTTGTTTACCAATCTGAAGCTACTGTAAAATCAGTAGTTCCGCCTTAAATTTATGAGGGATTCTGTCTTTCGTTACCGGAAAGACAGAATCCATACGGGACACAAGTTTGAGAATATTTAATGTCGCAAGTGACAAAAGAGGAGGAATACATGGTATTTAGAAACTGGGACAAAGAGTTAACAGAGGAAAATCTCCGAGAGCAAATAGCCCAAGCCAAGCAAGCATGGAAAACCGCTGAGGCTACTGAACCGCGTGCCGAATCCGTGCAGTATAATCAATCGGAAGATTTAATAGTTATCAAACTGAAAAACGGTGCTATTTTTTGTTTTCCTCCAAAGCTGGCACAATGCTTAGAAGGTGCTTCACCAGAACAGCTTGCTGATGTTTGGCTGCCTCCTTCTGGCAGCAGCGTACACTGGGAAAGCTTAGATGTTGATTTTGGCATTCCCGAACTTGTAGCAGGTATTTTTGGCACAAAATCTTGGATGGCTGAATTAGGTAGGAAGGGAGGACAGGCAATTTCAAGCTCTAAATCGGCAGCAGCTCGGAAAAATGGCAAGAAAGGCGGACGACCTAAAAAGAATATTTCTGTTAATTCTTGAAATCCTTTTGAGCTGTCAGCAGATGCCACCTAATTAAATCCCCGAATTCTCCAAGAATTCGGGGATTTCGCATTCAATTTTATGCTAAATCAAACAGCAAAAATTCCGCATCTTCCGCCGCGTCAATCACCACCTCAGTTTCGCCGCTAACCGCCGCAGCGTCGCCATGTTCTAAAGTCAAACCGTTGAGCAAAACCGAGCCGCGAGCAACTTGCACCCAAGCATGGCGATTCCGCCCCAAAGCATGAGAAACCCGCGAGTCTTTATCCAAAACAGCCGCATACAAATCCACATCTTGATGCACTTTCACAGCACCCTCTCTCGCATCTCGCGCCGCCACTAACCGCAGTTTTCCGCGCCTTTCTGCTAGGGGAAAATCCCGCTGCTCGTAACTGGGTGATAAGCCTTTTGTATCGGGTAAAAGCCAGATTTGCAGCAAATGAACCGGGTCTGTTTGCGAGTGATTGAACTCGCTGTGCTGGATGCCCGTACCTGCAGTCATCCGCTGCACTTCACCGGGTTTAATCACGGCACCAGTACCCAAACTGTCCTTATGTTCTAATGCTCCTTCCAGTACATAAGTAATGATTTCCATGTCGCTGTGCCCGTGAGTGCCGAAACCTTTGCCGGGGCTAACGAAATCCTCATTAATTACCCGCAACGATCGAAAATTCATATAATTTGGATCGTAATAGCTGGCAAAAGAAAATGTGTGGTAACTGTCCAGCCAACCGTGATTAGCGTGTCCTCTTGCTTCACTTTTTCTGACGGTAATCATTTTCTGAATCCTCAGTGAAATTTATCGGGTGTTTCTTTGATGTTTTTATTTTAAACCCAGTCAAGTTATTATGGGTAGTACGCACTTAAAAGTACGGTACTTACCAAAAAGATACTATGCAAGTCCAAGAAGTAAAAGTCGATCGAGCAAATTGCCCTGTAGAACGCACTCTAGAGGTGATTGGCGGGCGCTGGAAAGTCTTGATTCTGCGGGAGTTGTTTCAAGGAGTGAAGCGTTTTAACGAGCTGCAACGATCTGTCAACGGCATTACTCAGAAGATGCTGACGCAGCAACTGCGGGAAATGGAATCAGACGGGATTGTGCACCGGGAAATTTACCTGCAAGTTCCGCCGAAAGTTGAATATTCGCTAACGCCTGTGGGCGAAAGTCTCAAACCGATTATTGATAGTATGCACGAATGGGGAATTAAGCATATTAGCGAAGATCGAGAATGAGCGGTTTCTAGATGTTTTTTTTCCGTCTTCCGACAGATTTCAATTTTTCAACCTAGTTCAACAATAATAATATGAACAACATAGAGCGTCTCGCCACCCTCAACCGCATCCGCAAACTCAGCCGCCTGATGGATACCGCCATTGGCATCCCCGGCACTAAATTTCGCATTGGTTTAGACCCCATTATTGGTTTAGTTCCGGGTGCTGGGGATATCGTAGATACCGCGTTTTCCGCCTACCTAATTTATTTAGCAACTCGATTCAATATCCCCCAAAAAACTCTAGGGAAAATGATTTACAATATCGGTCTAGAAGCCGTTGTGGGATCAGTACCTTTAGTCGGAGATATCTTCGATGCTTTTTATAAATCAAACATGAGAAATCTTGCGCTTTTAGAAGCACACCTCGAAGCAGTTGAACCCGACCTAGCCGCAGTTGCAGAACCGATTTCTGAATCCATTAAATTGTAGGGGCGGGTTTCACAAATAATAATTGTAAATAACTCACATCTTGCACCATTCTCAAGAACAGGCAAGATGCCTGTTCCACAAAGAGTGAATTTTCTTGTGGAACAGGCATCTTGCCTGTTCCTAAACAAGTAATTGAGAATGGTGCAACATCTCAGAAATAACCAACAATCTCTCAAACCCGCCCCAATCCAACGAAAAATCACAATTTACATTTTCCGCCTTCGATCCAAATTTAATGTTGATGTGGGTTATCTGTGGTGGGGGGCGGGTTGATATAGATTGTTGGTAGTTGTCAAATATTATTCGTAAAACCCGCCCCTACGAAATAATTACTGTTTCGTTTAACCGCTTCCACCAAAGCAATAACATCCGCTTCCAGAGTATTAAAAGCCGTTACCAGTCTAACAGTACATTCGTCCCACCGATAAAACAGAAAACCCTCAGCTAGAACCGATGTAATTACCGATTCTGGAAGTTGAATAAAAATCTCGTTGGCTTCAACCCGATGGCAAAAATTCGCTCCCTCAACTCCCGCCAAACCTTGGGCTAATTTGGCTGCCATATTATTTGCATGAGCCGCATTCTTCAGCCACAAATCATCCGTTATATACGCTTCCAACTGCGCCGACAAAAACCGCATTTTGGAGAAGAGATGCCCGCTGCGCTTGCGGTAAAAAGGGAAAGTCTTTGCTAATTCTCGATTAAAAAAAACCACAGCTTCCGCAGCCATCGCGCCGTTTTTTGTCGCTCCAAACGATAGAATATCCACACCGGCGCGCCAAGTGATATCCGCCGGAGAACAGCCCAAACTGACAACAGCATTGGCAAAGCGGGCTCCATCCATGTGTAGGTGCAAATTGTGAGCGCGAACCACTTCCGAAATGTGGGAAATTTCCGCTGGATTGTAGACTGTGCCCGCTTCCGTTGCTTGAGTGATGCTGACGGCTGCGGGCTGTACGTGATGGACGACACCTGCACCAGCGCGATCGAGCATTTTTGCTAAAGTCTCTGCCTCTATTTTAGCATGATTTCCTGTTACTGTCACTAACTTTGCACCGCCTGTAAAAAACTCCGGCGCGCCGCATTCATCCACATTAATATGAGATTCCGCGTGACAGTAAACAGCCCCATAAGGAGGAGTCATAACCGCAAGGGCCAGAGCATTAGCAGCCGAACCGGTTGCTACAGGAAAAACTGTCACCGATGTCTCGAACAACTCCGAAAATTTAACTTGCAAACGCTGCGTATATTCATCATCTCCGTAAGACTTCACAGCACCGCAATTAGCCGCTGCTATCGCAGCCATAATCTCCGGCGAAACCCCGGTTGCATTGTCGCTACAAAAATTCATTAGAATAATTGGTAAATAGAATCTATAATATAACTCAACACTCAACAGTCAACACTCAAGCATTAAAGCAAGAGGAAGAATTATGGCAGAATACCGCCAAATAGAATACCGTATCGGCAAAGACGGCAAAATTACCGAAACCGTCCTCAACGCCACCGGTTCTAGTTGCACCGAAACCACCGCCGGAATTGAAAAAGCCCTCGGAAAAGTAGAATCTCAAGACTTGCTGCCAGAATACTACCAAGGCGAAGAAAATTTGGTCGTTGAACAAACGCAGACTTTAAAACAAGTTTAGAAGAGTTAAAGATGTTTGATATCCTGGGTGCAACAGTTGATGTAACAACAGTGCCTGCCTTCAGCATCGCGCTAGCTGTCGGGGGCATTTTTCTAATTTTAGTCTACCTTTATGCTGCATCTGAGGCGGGAGATGCGATCGAGTTTAAGTACGATACAATTCTGCGGGAACGCATGAATCAACTAAACATTCTCGATTGGCAAGATTTAGGCGAAAAAGCAGGCTTAAGTCGCTACGGGGTGCGTTTAGTGCGGCAGGGAGACGTGGGAAAACTCACGGTAAACCAACTGAGGCGGCTGGCAACAGTGCTGAATTTGAATTTTCAAGAGTTCGATCGCACTTTGAGCGCGCTGCCAATATCGGATACAATCACAACTAATCCCACCGAAATTGAAGAATTGAGGCAGCAGTGTTTCCGGCTGCGAGAAGAACTGCAGCAGCAAAAAGCTCAACTAACTGCCGATTTTCGCCGCGCTACCTTTGAACAGTTGCAAACTTTGTTAACTAACTATCCCGCCGCCCGCAAAATGGCAGAAGCCAAGCCGGATATGCCCGCCAAAAATCTCTCAGCTTTGTTTACTCCCTTAGAAAATCTCTTGTCAAGCTGGGATTTTGAAACGATTGGTTCGGCCTGGGAACAAACTGCTTACAATCCGCAGTTGCACCAGCCGGATGTTGAGGATATAACAGAAGGCGAATTAGTTTATATTCGGTTTGTCGGCTATCGGGAGCGAGAGCGAATTCTTGTTCCTGCTAAAGTTAGTCGCACCCTTCCAGGGGGCATAAAAAATTAAGTAAGGGGCGCAATGCGACCCTACAAATAGAGTAGATGCCTAAGTCCTATAAACTTAGCTGCACCACCCAGGGCCGCATGAAAAATTAAATCTAAAATCTAAAATCTAAAATCTAAAATCACCATGACTATAGTTGCAATTGACTTCGGCACCAGCAACACGGTTGTCTGCATTCTCAACCCGGATACGCAAACACCAGAAACTTTGAGATTGGGCGAGATGTCCCGCATTTTTAAAACGAAGAATTTGAGCGGAGATGTTCGAGAAATATCTGTAGTGCCGACTTTAGTTTTTGTGAACAAGGCGGGAGAGTTGGTGTTGGGAGAAAAAGTGCGATCGCAGCGTTTGGGGCAATCCCAGCCCGACCGTTTTTTCAAAGCTTTTAAACGCAATTTAGCTGCCGACTTTCAGCCGCCGCCGCGCAATATCGACGGGGACACCTACACAGCCGAATCAGTAGCAGAACAGTTTATTAAGACTATTTGGAAACAATTATATTTCCAAAATATACAGCCAGAAAAAGTAATTTTTACAGTACCAGTCGGAGCATTTGAGCGATATCTAGATTGGTTTCGCGACTTAGGAGAAAATTTAGGGGGTTCTGAAGTTCAGGTAATAGATGAATCCACAGCCGCCGCCCTGGGATATGCAGTAAAACGCCCCGGAGCTCTAGTTTTAGTAGTTGATTTTGGCGGCGGAACTTTAGATTTAAGTTTAGTCCGTACTGCTGTAACCCCCCCCTTACCCCCCCGAAGCTTGGGGGAGAGAAATCTCGCTCCCCCCCTTGACAAGGGGGGGCTGGGGGGGGTGCGTGCCGAAGTGTTGGCAAAATCCGATGCTTATGTAGGCGGCGAAGATATTGACATCTGGATTGTGGAAGATTATTTGCGGCAAATTGGTTCGTCGCGGGCAGAAGTCGGCTCAGTTGGCTGGCAAAATTTATTAGAAATAGCGGAAAAATTAAAAATTCAACTTTCTCAAGTTAATGAGGCTAAGGAAAGTTGGTTGGACGATGAAAATTTTATGTCTTACGACTTGCAGCTAAACCGAGACAAGCTTGAGGAAATTCTGGAATCTAGGCAGTTGTTAGAACAGTTGCGGGAAAGTTTAGATGAAGTGCTGAGCATTGCAATGGGAAAAGGTATCGGCAAAGCAGATATTGAACAGGTTTTGCTGGTAGGAGGAACTTCTCTAATTCCGGCTGTATCTAATTTAGTGGTTTCGTATTTTGGGCGACAAAAAGTCCAAACAGACAAGCCTTTTGAAGCTGTGGCGCACGGTGCTTTAGCGTTGACACAATTAGCGAGTGTTGACGATTATTTGCGCCACAGCTATGCAATTCGCCTCTGGGAACCTTATGCTAAAGCTTATGATTATTCGCCGATATTTAGCAAGGAAATGAAGTATCCTTGTCAAAGTTCCGAAGAGTTGACGCTGCAAGTGGCAATTGAAGGGCAAAGGGAAATTCGGTTAGATATTGGGGAAGTTGCGGAGGTATCGCAAGCGGAGGTTATTTTTAACGAAAAAGGGCAAATGACGAGCAGCTTGCTCAACAAACAGACGGATTTTCGCTCTCTGGAAAGCCACCACCAGCAGGTTTGCGTAGCGCATTTAAATCCGCCCGGGGTATTGGGAATTGACAGGATTTCGGTGAGTTTTGAGGTGGATGAGAGGCGGGTTTTGTTGGCGACGGTGCGGGATTTGGTGACTGGTAAGGTGTTGGTGGAAAAAGGGGCGATCGCCAAACTGCAATAATGGTAAAATCTCAAGTATAGCGGTTCTCAAAAAAGTGAGGTATGCCCTATGCCCTATGCCCTATGCCCTATGCCCTATGCCCTATGCCCAGTCGTACCTCATCTTTCTGAGAAAGGCTATATCTCAAAACAACCCTAGCAGAATATATCCCTCTCGCCAATGCTATCAATACTGAAAAAGCGCGATCGGAATTAATTATTGCTCCCGTACTGCTAGAAGTCCGGCGCCTTTTAAACTTCCAAATCGGCTTTTTTTCCGGTACAGAATTTAACCCCGATCCCGAAAGCGGACTTAGCGGCTATTGCGATTATATCCTCACCGCATCCAGCGATTTGTACGAAATCCGAACACCAGTTGTCACCTTAGTAGAAGCCAAAAATGAAAACATCAAAAACGGATTAGGAAAGTGTATTGCTGAAATGTTGGGAGCCCAGCGATTCAATCAACAGCAAAATGATGAAATAGAGGCGATTTACGGAGGTGTTACCACGGGAAATGCTTGGAAGTTTCTCAAATTGGTAAATCAAACAGCTTTTATTGACTTGAAGGATTATTATATTAACGAAGTTGACAAACTTCTCGGAATTTTAACAAAACCTTTACGCAAAGACTAAAAACAATGATTAAAATCAAATTTATGCCGCCATGAAAAAGCAACAAAATAAATTCAGCCACCTGACGGCTATCGAAAGAATTTATCTGTCATTTCCGGCAAGGTTTTTATTGGATAAAAACTTGCTGCAAGGCAAAGTCTTAGATTTTGGCTGTGGCTTGGGCAGCGATGTGAGATTGTTGCAGCAAAAAGGGTTCGATATTACGGGTTATGACCCTTATTATTTCCCGGAATTCCCCGAAGATAAATTCGACACAATCATTTGCTTTTATGTTTTGAATGTTTTGTTTCCTGAAGAACAAGCTAATGTCCTGATGGAAGTGTCGCACCTGTTGAAACCGGGAGGAAATGCGTATTTTGCGGTGAGAAGGGATATCAAAAAAGAAGGCTTTCGAGAACATTATGTCCACAAAAAACCTACATATCAGTGCATTGTCAAACTTCCATTTAAGCCAATTCACCTAGATGAGTCTTGTGAAATTTATAAATACGTGCATTACAACCATCAAAGGAATTCAACTAATCACTGCATATTTTGCAATCCGTATAAAAACCTAATTTTGCTAACTGAATCAGCAACAGCTTATGCGATGTTTGACGGTTATCCCGCCAGCAAAGGTCATGTTTTAATCATCCCCAAGCGTCACGTTGCTAATTATTTTCAACTGCCTTTTCGAGAGCAATCGGCTTGCTGGTTTATGGCTAATAAGGTGCAACAAATGTTAAGTAAAGAGTTTCAGCCAGACGGTTTTAATGTGGGAATCAATATTAATAAACAGGCTGGTCAAAGTCGCAGTCACGCGGCTATTCATGTTATCCCCCGTTACAATGGCGATGCGGCTGGGAATAAAGGCGGAATGAGGTCTGTGATTCCCAAGAGTGAAAAATAAAAGTTAGCCAATTGTGAAAGGAATTCTTTTTTACCGCAGAGGCGCAGAGAACACAGAGGAATAGAGAAGAGAGGAATTCATAATTTTTGTAAGGATTCTTATATTTGAGCAAACGGCGCGCAAAATAGAGTTAAAATGTGTTTGCAAGGTCTAAAACTACACATTAGCAGCAATTTGGTGTTCTGTTTATGTCTAAGCGCAAAAAGCAAGAATGGCTCAAGGAAACTCTAGAACTCAAAGAAGACCACAATTGGAAGTCAAAGCCTGGAACTCGAATTTTTGTAGCAGGAAGAGGTGCAGTCCGCTTTGATGTCCCGGAAGATTGGCATTTTGAACCGGATACTAACTCGTTCCGATTTACGGATAAAAAGCCGCCGGATGATGATTGTCGTTTGGAGGTTTCGTTTAATTTGCTACCACCTGGTAACTGGGCAGATTTTCCGCTGGTGCCACTATTACAGAAGGTGGTTGAAGATGAGACGCGGAATCCGATCGCTTTTGGGGAAATTATCCAATTGAAGCGGCAAACTGCCCGGATTGTTTGGACTGAATTTAAGTTTATCGACCCTCCAGAGCAGCGGGAAGCTTATTCGCGAATCTGTATTGGATTGGGTTCTAATGTTCAGTGTTTGATTACTTTTGATTACTGGGTTGACGATGCAGAGCGTTTGACTCCTGTCTGGGATACGGTGATGGATTCGTTAGTTCTGGGTTTGTTTATTAGCGACCCTCGAACGGGGTTCGCACGTCCAGACTAGACTGATTTTCTGGGAAACTTTCAACCACTAATTTTACTAAGTGTTGGATTGGCAAGCCACCAGTCAGTAAATTTAGAATCTACATTAAACTTTACAACCGCTTTGCCATGAAAATATCTGGCTTGCCAATTCCGTTCGCGTCGGGCATCACTCCGACGATCGCAAAACCCATTTTTTGATAAAATTCGTAGGGATGACCGCGCAAATTTCTAATTTTGGCGATGTGTTCCCAAACGTTAGGATAAAGATTGATGCCTGAAAGAGTGGTTTGATTGTCTTCGTCGTCGGTACCTACCCACAGCACGA
>NZ_JANMZH010000079.1:0-19323 GCF_031383065.1 Microcoleus sp. OTE_8_concoct_300
TTTAATGTGAAGTTGCACATATCTCGATCCCCCTAAATCCCCCTTAATAAGGGGGACTTTGATGGGAATCTTGTCCCCCCCTTATTAAGGGGGGCTAGGGGGGATCGGATTCTATGCAGCCTCATAAAAAATTGGTATAAGCCGGGAGTGCTTTCATTCTCCGCATTAAAGCACTAAAGTCCTGACTGCTAACTTGGCAGTCATTTTTGGGAAAAAGTCTCATCTTTATTTTATTCTTTGCTCTTATCTGTTGGGTTGCCTTTTTGATCATCTTTGTCGTCATCGTCGGCATGATTTTGTGCAGCAATAGCACGGCCAGACTGCTAGGACAAAAAGGCTGAAAGTGCGACTACGGCGGCAATTAGCCGGGCCGGCGGCTACACCCGCGATCGGCAAAATTTGCTGGTGTGGTTTTTGTTAAATGCGTGACATGAGCGATCGCCTCTCTTGACTGTTTGATCTTTTAGACTTTAAAGTATAAGTAAATTTACAGAAAAAAACATGAAAACTTCTCACAAAGCTCCTCAAACTTCCGTGCAAGTACGGGACTGGCCAATAGCACACTTACCGGGATTGAGCAAGGAAAACCAAACTCAACTGGAAGGGTGCAGCATCACCACAACCGAACAACTAATTCGCATGACCAAAACACCGGCGGCGAAAGCGTTACTAGCGCATCAATTACAGGTTAACATTCAAGATGTTAATAAATGGGTAGCGATGGCAAAATTGGCTCGAATTCCGAGTGTAGGCTGTCAATATTGCGGGCTGTTACTTCACGCCGGGGTTCCTTCTGCGGAGCAATTAGCTCAAATGCCCGTGGAGATATTGCACCAACAAATCTTAAAACTGCACGTAGCGACAATGCAGCGCAATGACTTGACTCCTTCGGTCGATCGCGTGCAAAAATGGGTTCAACAAGCTAGATTACTCCGTAGTGATTAGTCATTAGTCAGTAGTCAGTAGTCATTAGTCATTAGTCATTAGTTAGTAGTCAGTTGTCAGTTGTTAGTTGTTATTAGCACACAGTCAACAGTCAACAGTCAACAGTCAACAATCATTATTATGTCAATTCAAGTTTACGGAATCCCGAACTGCGGCACCTGCAAAAAAGCTTTCCAGTGGCTCCAAGATAGCGCTGTTAATTACGAGTTCATTAACACAAAAGAACAGCCGCCAACGCGCGAAACAATCCAAAGCTGGGTAGCTGCTTTGGGTTTTCAACCCATGCGAAATACTTCCGGTCAATCTTACCGCGCTTTGGGCGAGGACAAGAATAATTGGACTAGCGAACAGTGGGTAGAGGCTTTTGCAAAGGATGCGATGCTGCTGAAACGTCCTCTTTTCGTTAAAGATGGAACGGCTGTTTTAGTAGGTTTCAAAGAAGACGCAATTAGAGAAAGATTGGGGCTTTCAAAGGGCTGAGTTCAGCCTGTTGTTCGGCGCAAAAACTTAATTTCGCCCACGTCATCCGAGAAACCCCAACGCTCGTAAAACGGTATCATGTGAGGCAAACAGTTAAGAGCAAAGTTCTCGACAGTTTGCAATTTGGGGTGATTGAAAACTGCATCCATCAACTTTGCACCCAGTCCCATTTTTCTGTGTGTCGGCTTGATAATGACATCAAAAATCATCGCTCTGTAGACAAAATCGGTGAGGACGCGGGTAATGCCAATTAGTCGATCGCACTCATCGACCAAACCAATGATAACATCAGTAGAAGCCAGCATTTTTACAACATCTTCCCGCGTCCGCTTGTCGCTCCAAAACTCGTTTTTGTATAAATCCATCAAGTCGGAAACCTGGCTTTCGGTCAAAGTTTCGACAATTCGGTACTTATCCATTTGATCGGTCATACTCAACTTTACCGTAATCTAGTTTAATTGCGCGATCGGCTAAATCAAAATAGCGGTCATCGTGACTAATCACAAAAACCGTTTTCCCCCGCCGCTTCAACTCCGGTAGCAACTGCTTGTAAAAAATATCCCGGAAAAACGGGTCTTGATCCGAAGCCCATTCATCAAACAAATAAATCGGTCTATCTTCCAAATACGCCGTCAACAAAGCCAGCCGCTTTCGCTGTCCCTGAGACAAAGCCGTAGTTGACAAAACTCCATCTTTCACCTCAACTTTATTTTCCAAATGAAACTCTCGCAAATATTCAGCAGCCTGCTTATCCAAATCGTGATTAGTCATCCCCAAAAGCCTTTCAAACAGATAGAAATCAGAAAAAATTGCCGAAAAATGCTGCCTGTACCACTCTCGATTTTCCTCAGTAATTGGCTGACCATCTACGAGAATTTTTCCCGATTCAGGAATGTACAAACCAGTGATTAACTTAGCTAAAGTAGACTTTCCGCTGCCATTACCGCCAATTATAAACACCAATTGACCAGGATGAAACTTCAAATTCAGCTCGCCCAAACTAAAATTGCTGTCTTCTTTTTCTCCCGGATAGCTGTGAATTACTCGATTTAACTCCAGCGTCTCCCACTGAGCCTTGTCAGGCAGTTTAACCGTTGAATTTATCTCAGCTTGACTCGCCAAAGCCAATCCCATCCTCTCTATCTTTTCCACAGAAGTATTAGCACGAAAAAGCGCCGGCAACCTTTGCAAAATATTCTGAAACGGAGACATCAAATAGGTACTTGTCAGAATGTAAGCTGACAAAACCGGAGTAGAAATCGGCACAAATTTGGGTACAACAAATAACAACAAACCCATCAGCATAAAAAACAGCAACTGCCCAACTCCCATCGCAACTGCACCAGTATTCAAAGCAGTCACGTTATAATCGCGGGAAGCATCAGCACTCACCTGCAATTCTTCCGTAAAAAACTCTTGGCGACGCAAGGAATGCAGTTTTAGTTCCTTAATTCCATCAGTAATACTGCGAAAATGCTTAAACAATATATCTTGTTCTTCTCTGGCTAAATCGAAGAATTTCCGCATTTTATTGAGCAACAACTGCACCGTGCCAATCGTCAGCACCAGAAAACCAAATACAACAACAAAAACTGTACCCGAAATCGTGCTTAAATAAGTTAAGCAGCCGACAACAACGGCGATATCAACGCAGAGAAAAGGAATCAAAAATATAGTATTAGAAAGCGTTCCCACATCATCAGTCAGAGTGGCCAGCAAGCGGTTAGCGCCCAACTCTTCCAAGTTCCGCAAAGGAGTAGACAAAATGCCACGGCTCAAACTCAGCCGCAGATTGTAAACAGCTTCTTGAGAAAGGTAGATTAACAAAAATTGCGATATGACTCCGGCGACGAGAGCCAAAACTGCTAATCCGGCAAAATACCAGACTAAATTACCATTGGAATTGTCGCTGATTGCCCGATTAATTAGGGAAATTAACATAGCGCTGCAACCGCCACTGATTAAGCCTGTGAGTATGGCGATGGAAACATTTAACCAAGAAGCTTTTAATAGTAACCAAATTACATTCATCTAATTTTACTCTTAATTTAACTTTTGAAACTCTGGTGCAAACCAACCAAATCCCCGACTTCTTAGTGAGAATCTCGATTACTACTGAATAAATTTGATTCAGCAGTCGGGTATCTTGATATTCGCATCCCCCAATAGCATTAATTTTCTTCTTGTACTTCCGTTTCCTGGGTTTCAAATACTACTTTTACATAAATATCACTCATCGACATTTGCACTCCCACCGAAGCAAAAGAAACTGTTGCTGTTTCTCCCTCATATTCCCTAAATAACCACTCATTCGAGTCAGTTTTAATATACTGTTCGACCAAAAACTCATATTGGCTCACTAATACATATTCCCGCAATTCAGGAATGGAGCGATAAAACCGAAACTTATCCTCTTTATCGAAATCTTTGGTAGACTTAGAAAGCACTTCCACAATGAGCATCGGATTGAGGATCTCATCACTGCGTCCCTCGTTGAAAACTGGCTCTCCTTCAATAACCATCACATCCGGGTAAGTTCCCCGTCGGTACCGAGGAATCCACAACCGCAAATCGTTGTGAAAAAGCTCATAGGGCTGCCCCTCAAACAAATTTCCCAAGACTCTACTCAAATTTCGGATAATCCGGCTGTGATTAATACTACCACCACTCATTTGTACAATTTCTCCATCGCGGTATTCATTTCTAAACTCAGCAGTTTCCTCTAACTCCCGGTACTCATCTAGAGTATAAATTTTTGGCTTACTTTGTACTAACATTTTTACCTCTGTACAAACTTTTATCTGCGTTAATCTGCGTTAATCTGCCTACATCTCCGGTTAAAAAAAATAATTTAATCAGTCTCCTCCGTTTGAAATACAACCAACTCATAAATCTCGCTCATCGACATTTGCACTTCCACTGAAGCGAAGGAAACTATTGCCGATTCTCCTTCATATTCCCGAAACAACCATTCATTCGATTCAGTTTTAATATATTGTGTCACTAAAAACTCAGATTGGCTGACTAATAGATATTCCCGGAATTCTGGGATCGATCTATAAAACCGAAACTTATCCTCCCGATCGAAATCCTTGGTAGACTTAGAAAGCACTTCCACAATCAGCACAGGATTGAGTATTTCATCTTTCCGTCCCTCTGTGCAAACTAATTCTCCTTCAACTACCATCACATCTGGATAAGTCCCGCGTCGATACCGAGGAATCCACAACCGCAAATCGCTCATAAATGGTCTGGCATTCTTTTCCCGCAAAGCAGATTTTAAGAACGCATAAATATTACCGATTATCTGGCTGTGATTAATACTACCACCACTCATTTGTACAATTTCTCCATCGCGGTATTCATTTCTAAACTGAGCAGTTTCCTCTAACTCCCGGTACTCATCTGGAGAATAAAACTTTTCCTTACTTTGTACTAACATTGTTGCCTCTGTACTAACCTTTATCTGCGTTAATCCGCGTTAATCTGCCTACATCTGCGGTTAAAAATCCTAATAAACAGTATATCACACCAAAAAAGAAACGCCCAACTTCACAAAGTAAAGCTAGGCGCGTTTCAAAATTTCAAAACCAGGAAAAATTAATCCCGGCGAGACAAAAGATGCGATTCGACTTTCGCAGCAGAAACTGGTACAATGTGACTCAATGCCGACTGCAACATGGGAGTGTTGATCACAGCATCGTTAGCCAAATTAAACAAGGGATTCGACAAAATTCCCGCCAATGTTGTCGCAACCAAAGTCAGTACAACACTGACTTGCAAAGGCCGCATTCCCTGAAGGTTCCAGCGAATTTCAGGATAATTCTTGACAACATCTGACATCTCTTGAGGTTCCTTGACTACCATCATCTTGACGACGCGGATGTAGTAGTAAATTGAAATTACGCTGGTAATCAATGCCAAGATAACTAAGCCGTAAAGTCCAGCTTGCCAGCCTGCCCAGAATAGATAGATTTTGCCGAAAAATCCAGCCAAGGGCGGAATTCCACCGAGGGAAAGCAAACAAATACTCAATGCTAAAGTTAGCAATGGGTCTTTTTGATACAAACCGGAGTATTCGCTAATTTGGTCGGTTCCAGTCCGCAGCGAGAACAGAATGATGCAGGCGAAAGCGCCTAAGTTCATCAACAGGTAAACCAACAGATAAAATATCATGCTGGAATAACCGGCTTCGGTTCCTGCAACTAAACCAATCATTACAAAACCGGCTTGGGCGATCGAGGAATAAGCCAAAAGCCGCTTCATGCTAGTCTGGGCGAGGGCAACCACATTTCCCAACACCATGCTGAGAATGGCTAAGGCCGTGAATACGAAGTGCCACTGTTCGGTAAGTGCGGGGAAAGCACTTGTTAACAAGCGGATTGCTAGGGCAAAACCGGCTGCTTTGGAACCGACAGAAAGGAAGGCAACAACGGGTGTGGGAGAACCTTCGTAAACGTCAGGAGTCCATTGGTGGAAGGGAACCGCAGAGATTTTGAAGGCAATTCCGGCGATCGCAAAAACCAAAGCAATCACCAAACCGAGAGATTGACCTTCATTCACCGTAGAAAGGTTAGCCGCGATCGCACTCAGCTTAGTTTGGCCGCCCGACAACCCGTACAGCAGCGAAAGCCCGTAGAGAAACACTGCCGAAGAAGACGACCCAATTAACAAATATTTCAAAGCAGCTTCATTGGAACGCGGGTCGCGTTTTGTGTAACCCGTCAGCAAATAAGACGAGATACTCAGAGTTTCCAACGAAATGAAAATCATCACCAATTCATCAGCGCCGCTGAGGAACATTCCCCCCAAAGTAGCGGTCAGCAAAATGCCGATAAATTCCGCTAAAGCAGTACCCGTTTGCAGTACATAGCGGACGGATATCAAAATAGTGACAGCCGTAGTCAAAGCGATAATTGCGCGAAACACTATACTCAAGGCATCGCTGTTAAAACCGCCCAGAAACGAGATGGTATCCGTGTTATCCCACTGCAAAAACAAAGCAGCGACGGCGGCCAGCAAACCCGCAACGGCAACGTAGGGAGTCCAACTCGAGGAACTCCGGCCTACGATTAAATCGCCGACGAGAACCACCAAGAGGGTGATGATGACAATTCCCTCTGGCAAGATAGTTCCAGCATTTAGCTGGGCGGCAAGAGTAGCAAAATCCATATTTTCACGCAGGTTGGGTAGTACAAGCCGAAAAGGCTGTAAAGGGCTGTGAACTTGTAAAAATTCTTTACCAAACACAGATTGTAGCGGATTACAGCTTCGCGATCCCAGTTTGGCGGGTGTTTGTTGCCGGGGAGTTGATACTCGGTAGCGGTTTTGCATACATTTGCGGGCATTGTAGAGATTGCCGCCTGATGTCACCGGGGACGAGAGTCGCGATCGACCATAACTGCCACAATGTAGAAAGTGAAACCAGTAATTCGGCATGACTGACTCGCTAAGTGCCGAAAAACAGCAGATTCTCAATGACTTCAATAACCGCCCCGACTACGAGAATGAATTTCACAAACAAGCTGCAACTCGGTTAGTAGAATTGGCAAAAGTGCGATCGGGCAAGCTGGTTCTAGATAGCGCCACCGGAACAGGTTTAGCGGCGATTGCGGCCGCGGAGGCTGTTGGTTCTGCAGGCAGTTTTTTGGGAACTCACATCTTGCACCATTCTCAAGAACGGGCAAGATGCCCGTTCCACAAAAAATAAATTTTCTTGTGGAACAGGCATCTTGCCTGTTCATAAAAGCCTAATTGAGAATGGTGCAATATCTAAGGGGAACTGACTTTGCTTCGAGAATGTTGCGGCAAGCTCAGCAAAAAATTGCCGATTTAGAATTGACAAATATTAAGTTTGAGGAAGCAGACGCAGAATTTTTGGCACGATGTCACAATGTTTTTTATAGTTTGCTATAAATCTAATTCACCAACTTTGTGGGAAATATCAAGCTAAGGCAAGAGGAAAAATTATGCCTGTAAGTAAACCGGTCATAGATAGTATTTGCGTCGAGGCTTCATGTATTGGTAATCCTGGTGATGTTGAATACAGAGGCGTGCATACAGCAACCAGGGAAGTAATTTTTCACAAACGTCCCATGTCAAATGGCACGAAGGACCTCGCAGAATTTTTAGCAATTGTTCATGCCCTAGCTCATCTCAACAATCAAGGTAGGAACATACCTATTTATTGCGCTTCGGAAACAGCTATTCTGTGGGTTAGAAGCAAGAAGGTGTGGACAAACTTGGAACGAAATGAAAATAACGAAGAAATATTTAACTTAATTGAAAGGGCCTTAAATTGGTTGCTCAATAAAGATTATACCAATGCTGTCTTGAAGTGGGATACTTCATCTTGGGGCAAAATTCCTGCTAATTTCGATCGGGAGCACCCGTTAATAAATCCGTGCCAACAGACAGTTCAACAACTAAAAATAATTGAAAGCAGCGTTAATTTAACTGTGCCGAGAAGCATTGAGCAACGAGTTAACATTGTTATTTATGGAAAAACTTATCCAGTCAAGGAGCAGTTGAATAAAGCCGGACTGAGTTGGAATGGTAAGGCATGGATAGGAGCTTTGCCACTGGATAAGATTGAGAGATTGAAACAGTTATGCCGTCACTATGACCTCCAGTATACGATTACAGGAGATGGATTCAAAGAGTCCAGACTTGCCAGAGGTGCTCGCCCCATCCCGAGTTCCAAGATTGCGGCCGTCATGGGAGAAGGAAAGTTTCAATGGGAAATTGAAGAGACTTTGGATATTGAAGGTTTGCGGCACCGGCAACGCAGATCGAAGGATCGAAGTTAGAAAAGGTGAAATCAGTTAGAGCGGGCAAAGCAGTTGTTAAAACAAAAAGAGCGATCGATTATAGAAATTGTATGATTGGTGTGGGTTCAATACCCACAGCCATTTAAGCAAACAGTTTCGGCAGCTTACGGGTATGACTCCTACAGCTTAGATTACCAACTGATAATAAGCGGCAATCCAGGTCGAAAATCTACCTGTTGTCCCTGCACTTCTTCATCAAAACCAAGCTCCACAAAATACTCGGTTCCTATCCGTAACTTTACCTGATTTGTCTCAAGCACTGCTTGAAGTTCAGGTGAGGGATTATTGGCAGCAGGACTGACTAATTCTACACGAGTAATTTCGCGTAAACCAACACCATGCTCCAAAGGCTGTGACTTCTGGCCCGAGTATCGATCTGGACGTTGACTAAAGGAAATTTGGAAAAGCATCGGCTCAGTCAACACATCACTATTTGTTGCGACCGCGATACTCATCGTTTCAGGTAAATAAGGTGGACGATATGCCCAACTAGAAAATGCAACGGTGTCCTCAGAACCTTTGGCTGGACGCAAACAGATGCCAAATGGACACGCACCATTATTCCGATTTGTCGATCGCTCCCAAAGACGAGTCAGATGAATGGGCTCAGACTTCGCCTCTTCTGGATCGTGAATCCATAACAATTCCAACATAGCGTTATGGAAAAAGAAACAGCGATTGGCTGTACCTTGTCCGTGATGAATGCGAGATGCACCCTCAACTAAACCGAAGGAGGATAAACGATTAGCTTCCGAAGCACCAATATCAGTAAGGATGAAAAGATGGTCAAATTCAAATGTCATAGCATTGTTCAGAGAATCGATCGATCGCTCAAGTAATTTTAATCCCCTGTGATGGCTTTTTTTCTGCTCGCAACGCTTAGGCTGCACTGCATACTGTACCAAAGTCCCAAATTTCTACTCAGTAAATCTTTCCCAATCTAAAATCTAAAATCTAAAATCGCGCAATCGCTAGTCCCAAGCCGGACATAAGCTTCAAGTTACAACAAGATTGAGGAACCATCAGACCGCATCCAGCAGTCTCAACATCCAGTTACCGACAATTCTGCTAAAGTCAGGTCATCCTCCTGTGCATCTTGTAGAGAGGCGATTCGCAGCCTCTGGCCCGAAAGCAGTAAAATCCCATCAGCTTGTCACCTGCCACCCGATCGGCAGTAACTTAAAAATTAAGGTAGTTTGAAAATAATCGCCCAAAGTTGAAAGAAACCTTGACATCTGACCTACACTCTGTAATTTAGACCCTCTAGCTGCGCTGCCATCCATATTTAAAAGATGCCATGTCAACCTTAGTCATCGTCGAATCTCCGACAAAAGCCCGCACCATCCGCAACTTCCTGCCCTCCACCTACCGTGTAGAGGCATCGATGGGCCATGTCCGCGACCTACCATCCTCCGCCGAAGAAATACCAGAAGCCGTTAAAGGAGAAAAATGGGCGCAACTCGGCGTAAACGTGGAGGCAGACTTTGAACCCCTCTACGTCATCCCGAAAGATAAAAAGAAAATTGTTAAAGAACTCAAAGACGCCCTCAAAGACGCCACAGAACTGATTCTAGCCACTGACGAAGACCGGGAAGGCGAAAGCATTTCCTGGCATTTGCTGCAAATCCTCAAACCCAAAGTTCCCATCAAGCGGATGGTGTTTCACGAAATCACCCGCGAAGCTATCCGCGACGCCTTAACTCACTGCCGCGATATCGACAATCGAGTTGTACAAGCCCAAGAAACTCGCCGAATTCTCGATCGACTCGTCGGTTACACACTCTCTCCGTTACTGTGGAAAAAAATCGCTTGGGGTTTGTCCGCGGGCCGAGTACAGTCAGTTGCAGTCAGGCTTTTGGTGCGCCGGGAACGGGAACGCCGCGCTTTCCGCCAAGGTAGTTACTGGGATTTAAAAGCCCTTTTGGAAAAGGGCAAGATTTCTTTTGATGCCAAACTCGTGACAGTCGGCAATGTCAAAGTTGCAAACGGCAGCGATTTTGATGAAAATACCGGGCAAATTATCTCCGGCCGCCGCGTACTTTTGCTTAACGAACAACAGGCGCGGGCTTTACTCTCACGCATCCAAAACAAACCTTGGACTGTCACCAATCTCGAAGAACGGCCAGTCACCCGCAAACCTTCGCCGCCGTTTACGACCTCGACTTTGCAGCAGGAAGCTAACCGCAAGCTGCGGCTGGGTGCGCGGGAAACCATGCGAATTGCCCAAAGTCTCTACGAACGCGGTTTTATCACCTATATGCGGACGGATTCGGTGCATTTGTCCGAACAGGCGATCGCAGCGGCGCGCAGTTGCGTGCAAGAACTTTACGGCAGCGAATACCTCAGCCCCCAACCGCGCAAATACACCACCAAAAGCAAAGGTGCCCAGGAAGCCCACGAAGCTATCCGTCCGGCCGGCAGCACTTTTCGGACTCCGCAGCAAACGGGATTGGATGGGATTGATTTCCGCCTCTATGATTTGATTTGGAAGCGGACTGTCGCTTCTCAAATGGCCGATTCCCGCCAAACTCACGTCACTGTATTAACTCAGGTAGAAGATGCAGGTTTCCGTTCCAGCGGCAAACGCATTGATTTTCCAGGCTTTTTGCGGGCCTACGTGGAAGGTTCCGACGATCCAGATGCGGCGTTGGAAGACCAAGAGGTGATTTTGCCGGCGCTGAAGGTGGGGGATAAACCTAATTGTAAGGATTTAGAGGCAGTTGGCCACGAAACTCAACCTCCCGCCCGCTACACGGAAGCTTCACTCGTTAAAATGTTGGAAAGCGAAGGTGTGGGCCGTCCGAGTACCTACGCGAGTATTATCGGTACAATTGTCGATCGGGGATATGCCAAATTAATAGCTAACGCCCTAATTCCGACATTCACTGCTTTCGCCGTCACTACTTTATTGGAAACACATTTTCCCGATTTAGTAGACACCGGTTTTACTTCCCGAATGGAACAAACCCTCGATGAAATTGCTACCGGCGAGGCGAAATGGCTGCCGTATTTGCAAAAGTTTTATACAGGGGAAACCGGACTCGCAACCCAAGTCAAAGAACAGGAAAGCCAGATTGACGCGAAAGTTGCCCGAACTGTGGTATTGGAGAATATTTCAGCTAAAGTCTGCATCGGCAAATTCGGCGCATACCTGGAATCGGAAGGCGAAGAAGGCGTCGTAAAAGCATCAATTCCCCAAGATTTGACGCCGGCAGATTTAGATCCGGAACAAGTCGAGTTTCTGTTAAAGCAAAAAACCGAAGGCCCGGAAAAATTGGGACTCCACCCGGAAACCGGGGAACCGATTTATGTGCTGATTGGCAGTTATGGGCCATACGTTCAGTTAGGGGATGTTTCGGAAACGAATAAGAAACCGAAGCGGGCTTCTTTACCGAAGGGGACGGATAAGGATAGCGTGACGCTGGATATGGCGGTGAGTTTGTTGACTTTACCTCGCTTGTTGGGCACTCACCCGGAGACGGGGGCGAAGGTGCAAGCTAATTTGGGGATGTACGGGCCTTATGTGGTGCATGACCAGGGTAAGGTGGGGAAAGATTATCGATCGATCAAACCGCCGGATGATGTTTTGACGATAACGCTCGATCGGGCTTTAGAGTTATTATCGCAGCCGAAAGCCGCCCGCGGCCGCAGCAAATCAGCCACACCTTTGAAGGAATTGGGCGCGCATCCAGAGTCGGGAGAATTGATCAATGTTTACGATGGGCGCTACGGCCCCTACGTGAAACACGGCGATATCAATGCTTCTTTGTCGAAGGATGAATCTGTGGAGAATTTCACCTTGCAAAGAGCACTGGAATTGTTAGCAACGAAGGAAGCAGCGGGAGGCGGTAAATCTAGCAGCAAGTCGAAGAAGTCTACTAAGACTGCGGCGGCGAAGTCGGAGACTGCAACTGAGAAAACTGCGGCGAAGAAAACCACTGCTAAAAAGACGACAACTGCGGCGAAGAAAACGACTACTAAGAAGGCTGCGACTGCGACAACAGCCAAGAAAACAACTAAGTCAAGTTAGCAGGATTTACGCACTGTACGGTCAGAAACCGGGTTTTTAGCAATAATTTGTTTTAGCAGACAGATTCGGTAAAAAACTCGGTTTCTGCGATCGCGCCCTGCGTAAGTAGGTCGGCTCTTTCTAAAGTAATCCTTTCGTTCTCATGATATAATCAAAACTATCCGTGTAGTAATTGGAGTAATTAATCACCATGATAGCTGAACTTATGGTACAACCTTCCTACTGGATCGATCGCGAGATTTCGATTGAGAAAGTCAGAAATCTTTACTTATTCAAATTTACGGAAAACCTGCAAGCCCGATTAGAAGAACTAGCCGACAGAAAAAAGGCTAATCTTTTAACTTCAGAAGAGGTTGTAGAATTAGCAAGCTTACTAGAACTAGATCGGATTTTTACCTTAATTAACGCTAAAGTTATAGCAGCCTCATGTCCGTAAACCGCGCCACTCGAAATTTAGTAAGAAGTAGAGCTAATTTTCTTTGTGAATATTGCCATTCAGCGGAAGAAAGTAGCTCTACTCTATTTACGATAGATCATATTTTACCTCGCTCGATTGGTGGTAGCGATGAGCTTGAAAACTTAGCTTTAGCTTGTCATCGCTGTAATAATAATCGCTATAATTTTGTCACTGGTACTGATCCAGAAACAGAACAAGAAGTAACTTTGTTTAACCCCCGTCAACAGCAATGGTCTGAGCATTTTAACTGGTCTGCGGATGGTTTAGAAATAATGGGTATTACTCCAACAGGTAGGGGAACCTGCGATCGATTAGACCTTAACGATCTATATCATAATGAAGGAGCGATTATCAGAGCTCGTCGTTTATGGATTAGGGCAGGGTGGCATCCTCCCTCTAACGATCCTCGCCAAAATTCATAATTTTGTCGAAGGATGAATCTGTGGAGAATTTCACCTTGCAAAGAGCACTGGAATTGTTAGCAACGAAGGAAACAGCGGGCGGTAAATCTAGCAGCAAGTCGAAGAAGTCTACTAAGACTGCGGCGGCGAAGTCGGAGACCGCAACTGAGAAGACTGTGGCGAAGAAAACTACTGCTAAAAAGACGACAACTGCGGCGAAGAAAACCACGACTAAGAAGGCTGCGACTGCGACTGCGACTAAGAAGAAGACAACTTGAATTTAGTGTAGTTTTCACTGATCGAGAAACCAGGTCTGCAGGGGGGAATCGCCCCAAGTGCGATCGGGTTTCTTTGTTGTTAAAATATGGAAAAAAATTAGATTTGATCGTTCGGACTTCAGTCCTTAAAATAGGGTTTTAAGGTAGTAGGCCTATCGGAGTTTTTCAATAAAGAGATGTTTGGGCGATCGCTCCATATTATCATCGAATTTTACCCTCAAAAAATACGAGTCAACTTCGGGAATATATTGTAAAAACATCCATCATAAACTTACAGGTTATTGGTGTAGAGTGCGATCTAGCGAGCTGTAAATTTTTGAAAATTTTCTTGACTATAACTTGACTGGGTACAAAAGATGCGGTACTTTGGGATCAGATAAAGTGTTGAGTTCGCATTTGCGGGTTAACGCTTAGTTAAGCTGCCTAAGTTGTTTGGGAGGACGGTACTTTGAAATTGCCATTAGGGTGCAATACTCATTGCAGCGTCAAAGGATCTTGGAACACTCATACATCGCGTAATGTGGGCAGTCTAACCAGTAGTAGTTTGATGCAGCTTTACTATAATTTTCATGAAAATCCCAAGTCCAGAGGAAGCGCAAATAAGATTCAGCAGCATTTATAACGCTAGTGTTACCGAAGCACAGATTCGAGTTCCCTTTGATAATCTCGACAACGGCACAAGAGTCCTGAGCGATGAATCGGAGTGCATCAGGTATATTGCTCTCTATGGTGGACATCACTTCTACAAACTTTACGCGGCATACGCCTCAACAAAATTTGAGAATATCGAGGGCGCAGACATAGAGATTATCGATTGGGGATGTGGTCAAGCATTGGCAACCTGTGTTCTAATTGACTATCTCATAGAGAAAAACATTAATCTCAATGTGTCATCTATAACACTCATAGAGCCATCTACCGTTTCACTACAGCGTGGACGCAGCCTCGTTCAGCGAATGTTTCAGAACAACCCCTCAACTGATTCTGTGGTGCGACTGGTAAATAAGTATATAGACGATCTGACTTCTAATGATTTGGTTTCAGAACCCGATCGCAGAAAAATTCACCTGTTCTCGAACATAATAGACGTACAAGGGTTTGACCTGACACAACTGTATCAATTGATGTTTAGCTCCTTTCACGGAATTAACCGTGTCATTTGCACAAGTCCGTATAACGAGGGACAGCAACGACTTGAAACGTTCTACAATCTCTTTCCGTCTCACCAAGTGACTAGAGAGTCTAGCTCAAATGAATCAATCTACGGAGAACTTTTCTATGCTGCAACTGGAAACTACAAAGAGTGTAAAATAAGTAGATGTGAGAGGCAATTCACCGTAAACCTGACTCAACGCTGAGGAAACAATTATTATGAAAAGCAAATCTACCGTAAATTATGTTCAGGGAGACTTATTCTCTGGATTTGGCTCTTTCACTAATGATGGGCTAGGGGAAGTCTTGTCCATGCCAAACGCAGAGGTTACTTTCTATCGAAATTTTTTCGACTCGCAGGAAAGTGATAGAATTTTTGAAATTTTGCGCGACGAGATTAACTGGCGGCAGGACAAGATGAAGCTTTACGGCAAAGACATAAATTTGCCGCGAAAAACTGCTTGGTACGGCGATATGGACAAATCATACACATTCTCCGGTATCCATCTTAATCCTGAACCTTGGACACCAACGTTACTGGAAGTGAAAGAGCGAATTGAAGATATTGCAGGAGTGCAGTTCAATAGCGTTTTGCTGAATCTCTACCGTCACGGAAATGATGGCATCTCTTGGCACACCGACGAGGAGCCAGAATTAGGCGAGAACCCTGTAATTGGTTCTGTCAGTTTTGGGGGAACAAGAAAGTTTATGTTTCGGCACAGGCAAGACAAAGATATAAAGGCGGAAGTTGAGTTAACAGATGGCAGTTTTCTTCTCATGGCTGGTGAAACTCAGCATTTCTGGCAACACCAGATTCCGAAAACATCGAGGCACGTAGAACCAAGAATAAATTTAACCTTCCGGGTGATTCTTAACTGATGCGCTGTGTCAGTGTTCAAAGAATCTGGGCGTTTAATGTTATCTGGGGCGGCTCATGTCAGTCGCCGTTATTGAGCGCATCTTCTCTAGAACACTTTACCTTTCCACAAAGATTCAAGCACATTCTTTCCCCATCACCGCATCAAAAATTGGGCGACTTCCCAAAACAAGCGCGGTGAATTGGACGCAACCGTAACCGCGAAACCAGATCCTTCTGTTCGATCGCACCACCCACCCTATCCCTGACCTTTGGTTAGTCTAAAATCTCCTGGATCGCCAGAAAAGGCCATATGTGCGATCGACTTTCACGACAAAACTGCGGCAATCCAGAACTAGAAAGCGTACCATACCGCAAATCGCCCACACTGGAAAATTTTAATACTTTGCTTGAGTAAAACTTGACACAGATCCAAACCATGAATTATATTAGACCTATGGATGCAGCAGACATGATCTAATCATGACATCCCGTTACCCACGAGGGTCGAGGAATTCCGGTAAAGACGTTCTGAATACCAAAATTTATATTTTGGCGAAGGCTCCTTAAGGAGCCTTTGTTATTTTAGGGCTTCGGTAATTCCTTATTCTGCAATAAATTTTTGGCTATGACGAAAAAGCCCACTTTCTTTACTTTACCTATCCCTTCGTATATAGGATAAGCACTGTGTATGTGTAATCTCAGCCTTTTACTTTCTCTAAATGCGGCAAAAGCAACGAAATACTCAACCTCTATACCCTTTGAATCCAAAACTTTAACGATCGCAAATTTTCCATACCCAGCGTGACAAACTAACGTTTCCTTCTCTCCCAATGACTTGACAATACTCGGTAATTGCTTTGAGAGTTGGTATCTCTCAAAATTAAATGTTCTGGACTCTCTCGGCCCATTGTACATTAATAACTGTGATTCTTCGCTAGAAATATCATCAGAATCTTTAGTAAAACAATGTAAACCATAAGTTACTATAAATTTGTACGTGATTATATTTTTTTCGTCTCTTTTGTCGAGATATTCAACCCAGTCAGCATTAAGATGTGATAAATCATATATTTCACCATCTAGTATAAAATTTTTCCAGGATATAACTTCTTTTACGGTCTTGAACTTCATACTTACAAAAACAAGGTTATCCGCCAGCGATCGAGGTTAGTAGCCGCTGCTTATTTTAGGCACTAGATCGATCGCATCTTCTGTCGAACACCTTACCATTTCACGCAGTTCAACCACATTTTTACCCGCCGCCTCAAAAATCGGGCGACTCCCCAAAACAAGCGCGGTGATTGGGATGCAACCGTAACCTCGAAACTTCCTTATAGCTATAAGTCTGATGCCCAAACCCCATATCCCTGACCTCGCGCTGGTCTAAAATCTCCTGGGCCGCAACAAAGGCGATATGCGCGATCGACCATTTGTGACCCTCAAACCTTTTAAGGAGAAATGTCTGTGGGCGGATGCCATCCAGCACTAACCCACTGACGCCTGACACTAACAGCAATATTATTGTTTAGTTGTAGTGCTGTGACTGTGGCGCGGCCGCAATCTGTAAGTCCAATAATTTCTGTAGCGTCTTCACTCCAAGCAAAATTTTGTGACCATTGTTGAGTGCGCGGATTAAACAACTTAACGTGTTTTTGCGTCACCGGATCGAATGCCTCAGTTTGGGTTCCTTTGTAATTATTGCACAGACTACAAGCCAGCCATAGATTTTCTTCCTCGTCACTACCGCCAATCGCTTTACGAATAATATGGTCAATTTCCAGTATTCCCAAAATATACTTTTCTAAACTGCGACAATAACCGCATCGGTTTTGAGCTTGTGCGCGAACTCTGGATCGCACTTGTTCGGAAATCGCCATTTTGCTTATCCTTTTAATGGTTCGATCAAGCCGCGCCGCACAGCTTCATTTAAGGCTTGAGCTTGTCGCAATAGTCGAGTTTCATATATGTGGATTAATCCCTGCAATTCATCGCGCTCTACAGATGCGATCGTACCGGATTGTTGGCGGTCTAGCAATTCACTCAATCTTTGCTCTTGGAGTGGTTGCAGGCGGAGTTGAGTCTGAGTGATTACTTCTGAATCAGACAGTGCTGATACTGGTTTAGCGGTTGGTAAGAGAAAATTTTCCAGAGTTTCTACTAGAATCTCACTCACGGTGCGGTGGCGTTGCTGCGCTAGCAATTCTGCTTGGTGATAGACTTCATCTGGCAGATTTAGGGTGATTTGGGCGGTCATAGGTGCAAAGCTATGAAACTAATGTTTATATTATGCCATATTTTACTTTGAGTATGAGACATCTGCCAAAAAGAAATGAAGAAGGCTCTCGCTTGCTAAAAATATGGCGACAGCGACAAATAAGAAAGCCAAGTGAAATTAGTTTAGTTTTCACTCATCCAGAAACCCGGTTTATTAAAAAAACCGAGTTTCTTTATTTATAAAATACTAGACAAGCTGGCAAAAATAGGTTTGTACTTCCGTCCTTAAAATTCTCTTCTCTTCTCTTCCTTTGTATCATAAACGTCTGCGCGGTTCCATCGCCCCTATTTTTTTTGAGACATATCAACTCAAACTCTTGTCAAGCCTAGCTTTTGGGCTTACTTGTCACCCGTCGGTCAAATCATCCTATTTACTTATTGACAATTGCTCTTCTCTGTTCAATTGTCAGGGAACGTATATATAAGGTTACAAATTGTATCATAAGCAACAGAAAGTACCCAATGTTTTATGTAACGCCCTACAATTGAGAAAAGAAACAAGATTAAGAGGCGCGATGGCTATGGGTATCAATGAAAACTTAGACTGGGAAGAAGCATTTGAGTACCGAGCGGGCTTAACAGTGGAGTTGAAGTCCCAGCCAGGGGTTTTGCATACGATCGCTTACTATGAAGTGATGATGGTACCGCCCATCTGGTTAGAAAATGACCCGCGTCCCCGGTATCCTCACGAACTGCGAGTCGTTTCCCACCAACCAACTGTGTCCAATGTTTGCCGGATTTCACACTGTCCTGTTTTAGTCGCCTCCTAGGTTTTTTCAGCGGGAAATATCGGCGATGGCATCTAGCCAGCAATCAAACCGATGCAATGATTTTCGGATTGAGATTGCTTGAGTTTACTTGGTGGCGATCGCTTAAGATATAGATGACGATCCAGAACGATAGACTCGAATCAATTGACCTGTTAATGTTGCAAGTGAGGAAATAGCTTCATTAATGTTAGTCGCCATTCTTGCTAAGTCCTGGTCTGCCTTACAGACAATAATTCCAGCATGGTCAGACTGTAAGCTGTGCAGTCTAATAAAATGACGGCGATTTAGAGTTAAAACAGCTCGATTTTCACTGACTGCAAAAGCTAACACTTCTTCGTCAGGATTTTTTGGGTTATCCTTTCCGGCTGCTTGCAGTGTCAGAATATTGTGAATCATAAAGCGCAGCAAATCTACAACCTCTCTGGAAAATAGTTCGTCAGCATCAAGACGCGCCCTTATTTCAATCCTCGTCATTCTTGCCGATAGCTATGTCAATTTCATCTGGGAAAGCTGCCGCATAAGGCCAGGCATTTGCTTGGGATAGTTATTTAAGAGTCAAGACTCGTTCATACCCAAACGACGAAAACTTTCCACTACCCAAACAAGAATGCGAGTCTTTCTCATACAAGCATCACCGCCGCAGACACCGGGAGTTTGGCTAATTCCTTGCCAGGTGTTAGCTAAATTTTGCGTTAATAATTAGATAATACCAATTTTTTATGAGGCTGCATAGAATCCGATCCCCCCTAGCCCCCCTTAATAAGGGGGGGACAAGATTCCGATCAAAGTCCCCCTTTTTAAGGGGGATTTAGGGGGATCGAGATATGTGCAACTTCACATTAAATTG
>NZ_JANMZH010000087.1:0-52229 GCF_031383065.1 Microcoleus sp. OTE_8_concoct_300
CAACGGGTACGACTGGCACCGGCACAAGCGGTACAAGCGGTACGACTGGCACGGGTACAAGCGGTACAAGCGGTACGACTGGCACGGGTACAAGCGGTACCAGCGGTACGACTGGCACAGGTACCAGCGGTACGACTGGCACGGGTACAAGCGGTACCAGCGGTACGACTGGCACGGGTACAAGCGGTACCAGCGGTACGACTGGCACGGGTACAAGCGGTACCAGCGGTACGACTGGCACGGGTACAACGGGTACCACTGGCACGGGTACAACGGGTACCACTGGTACAACCGGTACGACATCGGCGCCGGCTGATACTAGTTCTGGAGTTTTGAGTTCTCAGCAGGATCGCCCCAACAATTTCGGGTGGCTGGGTGCTTTGGGCGCGTTTGGTTTGATCAACTTGTTTCGGAAAGGCGGTACACCCTCGGCTGACTAGTTCGGGCGATTCCTCCTCGGGATAGCTTCCCTTCACTTACTCTTGAAAACTTACAGGCTTAGAAATTCATGACTTCACTAAATCGCAAAAGTTTGTTCAAACAATTGGTTACTGTTGCCGGAATTGCCGGCGTTAGTTCCTTGATAGCTGTGCCGGGATTCGCACAATTAAACCGCCAGACTCACGGCTTCAACCAGTCGGGCGATCGGGTTTTTGATCTTGCTGATAACGCTACCGACGATCGTACTGCTCCACGCTCTCCTGCTACCGATCCCAGCAACAACAATCCCGGCCGTTCTCCCAACACTCCAACTACTCCCAGCAACAACAATCCTGGCCGTTCTCCCAACAGTCCAACTACTCCCAGCAACAACAATCCCGGCCGTTCTCCCAACAGTCCAGCAGGTGGCGAAACTTCGCCGAATTCTCTCAGCAGCAGAGACAGAACCTTTGTCATGCAAGCAGGTCAACTTAGTATGATGGAAGTGGAGCTCGGCAGATTGGCAGTGCAGCGCGGTTCTAGTGCTGGTGTGAAACAGTACGGGCAAGAAATGGTTGAGGAACACACTCGGGCAAATCAAGAACTGATGCAGTTAGCAATGCAAAAGCAGGTTGAATTGCCAACCGAGATGAGTACCCAGAACACAGCTATGATCGATCGACTTTCGGGACTCTCCGGTAGAAGTTTTGACACTGCTTACAAGCAGGCTATGATTGACAGCCACAATCAGGCTATTGCTCTGTTTCAGGCACAATCTCAACAGGGACAAGATCCCCAGTTGAAGGCTTGGGCTACCCAGAAGTTGCCGAACCTTCAGGCGCACTTGGAAATGGTTAACCAAATGTTGGCAGATACCAGCCAGCCATAATATGAAGTAGAGTTCGATCGCCTAAAACCCGATCGAACTCTACCTCTTGTGCTCGGAGAGGGAACACTAATAATAAATTCTTTTAAACGCTATAATTGTTGAGAACAATGGAAGATTTTCTCCGCAACTTGTTGGGCAGCAATATTACAGTGACGTGGCTGTTGTTAATCGTAGGGTTTTGCTGGCTTGCTTACATACCCGGCCGCCTGAGAAATTAAAAATTATCACTTACAAGCTCCAAATTAAGTAGGTAGGCGTAAATAAATCTTAGCGTGCAACAGACCTATTCTAGGGTGCCTCAGAGCCTGAGATTTTCTACGGTATTTCATGCGATCTCTGTGAGGCACTCTACAAATTAGTCTAAATTAATCATTTTTTAACACAGAGGCGTTCGATCGCCCGATCGCGGAAACAAGCAAGTGCGATCGGGCGATCGAACTTCACGGCAGATTTATTCAAACAATACAAAATTAATTAGTCCTCAGTTTCCACAAAAACACTCACAGCCGCCACAGCGATTAGCATTTCATCATTTTTATCATTCAGAGAGGCGATCGCCCTTCCTGGCACAATCATGCCCCCTTGCTCCACAATCAGAGTTTTGCTGCCAAAAGGGAGCACCGCCAACACCTCCTGGGCGCGCACTTGTTCCGGGTAAGGAACGGCCACCTTAACCTCAACAATCATCTGATTGGGGTCGCTCAAACCTGCCACTTCCCAGACGCCCAGCAAAGCATTGTGGGCGATCGCATTCCGTACAGCCCTTGCACAGGCTACAGTCGGTTCCTGCCCGTGCTGGTCTATACCCATCCCCATTTCAATGATGAAACATTTACGTGCCATAGTTGCCCCTTAGTTGATTTTTGTTTGTAGTCGTTAGCGAAGCCCTCGAAGAGGATCGCACTTTTTCCCAAAACAATTATCAACCAAACAGACCGCTCTTGATATTATTTTATAAATTGATATAACAAGATAATAATCCCAATTAAAAAAAACAATGCAACTCGGCGCGATCCAAACTTATATCGAATCAGTCATTTCCAATTCTTCAATTCTTTAATGTAAAATCTAAAATGGTATAACTTATGGTAATATAACCAAATTCACCATTCCTCGCGGACTCATTACTCATCTCCAGCTTGAATCATGGATAGTTTTCTGCCAATTGCCTACTTTCAAAACCAATTTCTCCCATTTACCGACGCCAAAATTTCCATAGCCACCCACGCACTGCACTACGGAACCGGAGTTTTAGGCGGGTTGCGGGGAATTCCCGACCCCCAAAATGCCGATCGAATCTTGCTATTTAGATTAGAGCGCCACTGTCAAAGATTAAGTCAAAGTGCCAGCTTCCTGCACTGTGATTTTCCCGCCAGCAAAATCCAACAAATAATCATTGATTTTGTCAAGAAAAACCAGCCAACAAAATCATTTTATATCCGCCCTTTTATCTACACATCCAGTTTAGGAATTGCCCCCAGACTGCACAACGTAGACACAGACTTTTTTGTCTACGGATTAGAACTTTCAGACTATTTGCCCAAAGAAGGAGTCAACTGTAGAATTAGCTCTTGGTACCGCCAAGAAGACCGCAGTTTGCCCTTAAGAGGTAAAATTAGCGGCGCCTACATCACCTCAGCTTTAGCCAAAACCGAAGCAGTAGAATCCGGCTTCGACGAAGCAATTATGATGAACACTCAGGGAAAAGTCAGCGAAGCTTCAGGAATGAACATATTTGTCGCCAGAAACGGTAAATTAGTTACTCCCGGTTTCGAGCAAGATATTCTCGAAGGAATTACCAGAGACAGCGTAATCACAATCGCCCGAGACTTAGGAATTGAAGTCATAGAAAGACCAGTTGACAAATCAGAATTGTTAATTGCAGACGAGATTTTCCTCTGCGGAACCGCAGCCAAAATTACCCCAATTAAGCGAGTGGAAAACTATCACTTGCCGCAAAACAGACCCATCACCGAAAAGATTTTGGACAAACTGACGGAGATTATCGAAAATCGCGACAGCAATTATAAAGAATGGGTATTTCCGATTAATCTTAATTAACCGAAAATACCTGTGCTCGCAGAAGCGAGTTCCCTCGTTACCAGGCTCTGCCTGGTAAAGCAGATCAGGAGCCTCTGCCTCCACATTTCAAGGCAGCCATTCGAGGCAGAGCCTCTGAATATCGGTTCCCAGGCCGAGCCTAAGAACCAGTTGTTGTGGAGCAGGCATCTTGCCTGCTTCCTGCTAGGAACTACCCGCACAAAACAGCCGCGTGATGGCGAATGTGATCCTCCATAAAACTGGCGATCAAATAATAGCTGTGATCGTAACCTTCCTGCATCCTTAAAGTTAGTGGCTGTCCCGCTTTTGCACAAGCTGCCCCGAACACTTCCGGCAATAACTGCCCGTCAGTAAGAAACGAATCAGCCGTGCCGCAGTCAATCAGAATCGGACGGTTGTATTGCGCTGCAATCACTAATTCGCTAGCATCCCAAGCCCTCCAAATCTCTTTGTCGCTGCCGAGGTAGTTTGCAAAAGCTTTTTGTCCCCAAGGGCAGCTCATTGGCGCGGAAATAGGCGCAAAAGCGGAAACTGAAAGATAGCGAAATCCATTTTTCAAAGCACAAATTAAAGCCCCGTGTCCGCCCATCGAATGACCGAAAATTCCCTGTTTTTCCGGTAGCGCTGGAAAATTTTCGGCGATTAAATTCGGTAATTCATCAACCACATAACTGTACATTCGATAGTGAGCATTCCAAGGTGCGGCTGTCGCATCAACATAAAAACCCGCACCACTTCCTAAATCCCAATCGTCATCTTCCCCAGGAATACCAGTATTGCGCGGGCTAGTGTCGGGCGCAACCAGCATTAACCCGTATTTTGCCGCCAATTGTTGCGCCCCCGCTTTTGCCATAAAGTTCTCTTCTGTGCAGGTTAAACCTGATAGAAAATACAAAACTGGTACGGGTTGAGATAAAGCTTGCGGCGGCTGATAAACAGCGAATTTCATCTCGCTGTTGCAGGTTGAGGATTGATGGCTGTAAAATCTGAGTTTGCCACCGAAACTTTTATGTTCTTTTTGCAGTTTTAGGGATTTTGATATCATATTAATTCTATTTCATTGGTGAATGATTTTTTTTTATTAACCGCAGAGGGCGCAGAGGACGCAGAGGAAGATAGAAGAGAGAAGTTATGTTGGGTGCAGTCGTGTACCTTACGCCTATAGGTAGCGCGTAAAACCACTTTTTCCGTAAGTCCTATCTTCCTTCTTCCCTCTTCCCTCTTCCTTCTCCTTCAAAAAGTCAAAACTGTGCGAATTGATTCACCTTTGTGCATCAAATCAAAAGCTTCATTAATTTTGTCGATCGGCATTACCTGAGTTACCAGACTGTCAATATCAATTTTACCGTCCATGTACCAATCAACAATCTTAGGAACATCAGTTCTGCCTTTGGCGCCGCCAAAAGCCGTGCCTTTCCAAACCCTGCCAGTTACTAGCTGAAACGGGCGGGTGCTAATTTCTTGACCGGCTCCGGCTACCCCGACAATTACGCTCACGCCCCAACCTTTGTGGCAGCATTCCAAAGCTTGTCGCATCACATTAATGTTGCCGATACATTCAAAACTGTAATCAGCTCCGCCTTTGGTTAAATCTACCAAATAAGGCACTAAATCGCCTTCCACTTCGCGGGGATTGACAAAGTGAGTCATGCCGAATTTTTGGGCCATCTCTCGCTTATCGGGATTCAAGTCTACGCCGACAATCATGTTAGCTCCCACCATGCGAGCCGCTTGAATTACATTCAAACCCACGCCGCCCAAACCGAAAACTACAACATTAGAACCAGGCTCTACTTTCGCAGTATTTATGACAGCGCCGATGCCAGTTGTTACGCCGCACCCGATCAAACAAACTTTATCAAAAGGAGCATCTTCGCGAATTTTTGCTACTGCAATTTCCGGCAATACTGTATAATTAGCGAAGGTAGAAGTTCCCATGTAATGGTAAAGTTTTTGCCCGTCTATGGAAAACCTGCTCGTGCCGTCGGGCATCACTCCCTGGCCTTGAGTCACACGAATTGCTTGACAGAGATTTGTTTTGCGGCTCAAACAATATTCGCAGTTGCGACATTCGGGAATGTAGAGAGGAATTACCCGATCGCCCACTTTGACGCTCGTTACTCCCGCCCCAACTTCTGCGACAATCCCGGCTCCCTCGTGGCCTAAAATAGTAGGAAACAAACCTTCGGGATCGGCGCCGGAAAGAGTGTAAGCGTCAGTGTGACAAACACCGGTGGCTTTAATTTCCACCAACACCTCTCCCGCCCTCGGCCCATCTAGGTCAACCGTTTCAATGCTCAAAGGTTTGTCGGCACTGCGAGCAACTGCTGCTTTTACTTTCATGCTTTCCCCCTACGATCTATTTGTCAATTGACCCGTCAAGATGTATTGTATTACTTAATGTCAAAATTAAGCAAATTAATGACAAAATTAATTGTAATTACCGGAGTCAGTCGCGGTCTTGGTCTTGCCATGACCGAAAAATTTATTGAATTGGGACATACAGTTTTGGGATGCGCCCGTTCTTCCGAAGCAGTGGAAAAGCTCAAACAAAAATATAGTACGCCCCACCATTTTACTTGTTTGGATGTCGCCAACGACGAGCAAGTAAAAGCTTGGGCAACAGAACTGCTGGCAAATTACTCGCCGCCAGATTTTCTGATTAATAACGCAGCTTTAGCCAACAATCTCGCGCCTCTTTGGAAGGTTAGTAACGAAGAATTTTCGCAGCTAATTGATGTTAACATTAAAGGTACAGCTAATGTAATTCGCCACTTTGTCCCGGCAATGATTGCTCGAAAAAGCGGCATAATTGTCAACTTTAGTTCTCCTTGGGGAAGGTCAACTTCGCCGGAAGTCGCGCCCTATTGCGCTTCTAAGTGGGCCATAGAAGGACTTACGCAATCCCTCGCTCAAGAATTGCCCGAAGGTATGGCAGCGGTTCCTTTGAGTCCGGGGATAATCCACACAGATATGCTGGAAATTTGTTTCGGCGAAGATGCGGTAAATTACCCCTCTGCCAAAGCATGGGTGCAAAAAGCAGCTCCTTTTTTACTGAACTTGAAACCTTCAGATAACGGAATGTCGCTGAGTGTTCCTGAATAAACTGAGGCGCATCTAAATTTTATAGTCAAGTTTGTGATGAAAATCTTGTGGGGTGGGTGTCGCGCCCGCCCGAAAAATACAACTTCTATGCGGAACAGGTTAATATAGCAACCCTTGCAGGATTTGCCAACATCTCTCTTTTCTTCTCCTCTGCGCCCTCAGCGCTCTCTGCGGTTCAGAAAAAAAAATCTCAAAAATCAAATAAAATTGCTATATTCCCAACTCAATACTCTTTCCCCAAATAGCCACAGTGAACTCGCCGCTAACCTCACCCTCGCAAACCGAAACCCGCAAAGCAGACCACCTGCGGATCTGCCTCGAAGAAGACGTACAATTTCGCGAAACTACCAGCGGACTCGAACGCTACCGTTTTGCTCACTGCTGTTTGCCAGAACTCGATCGCACCGAAATCGATTTAACCTCCACATTTCTCGGCAAAAAATTAGCCGTTCCCCTGCTAATTTCCTCAATGACCGGTGGCACAGAATTAGCCCAGACAATCAATTATCGCCTCGCCGATGTCGCTCAAGAATACAAACTGGCAATGGGAGTCGGTTCCCAGCGAATCGCCGTAGAAAATCCTCAACTGGCGCCTACATTTGCCGTCCGGCGCCGCGCTCCAGATATTCTGCTATTTGCCAATATCGGAGCGGTTCAATTAAACTACAATTACGGTTTGGAAGAGTGCCAAAAAATTATTGATATTCTCGAAGCAGATGCCCTAATTTTGCACCTCAATCCCCTGCAAGAGTGCATTCAAACCGAAGGCGATACTAACTTTAAAGGACTGCTAGATAAAATTGCCAAATTGTGCGATAAATTACCAATACCAGTTATTGCGAAAGAAGTCGGCAACGGTATTTCAGGAAACATGGCCAAGAAATTGGTCGCCGCCGGGGTAGCTGCGATCGACATTGCCGGAGCAGGAGGCACTTCTTGGGCCAAAATAGAAGGAGAGCGAGCTAAAGATGGCAAGCAGCGCAGGTTAGGCGCAACCTTTGCCGACTGGGGAATACCGACAGCCGAGTGCATTGTCAGCACCCGCGCCGTAGCGCCGGATGTTCCCCTGATTGCCTCTGGAGGCTTGCAAAACGGGTTAGATGCAGCGAAGGCGATCGCCCTTGGCGCGGATATTGCGGGACTGGCGCGGCCGTTTCTGCAAGCTGCAGCGGAATCGGAATCAGCAGCAGCCCTCCTAGCTGAGGTGTTAATTGCAGAAATCGCCACAGTCATGTTCTGTACGGGCTGCGCTAACTTGGATGAGTTAAAACATTCTGGGGTTTTGGAAAGGTTAAGATAAAAGTGAGTCAGCAGTCAGTTGACAGTTGACAGTTGACAGTTGACAGTTGACACCTTGTCAGCCAGCGACTTGTCCGAAGAGCTTAGCCGAAGCAAGTTGAAGGGTTGACAGTTGTCAGTTGTCATAAAAGCTTTTGCCTGAATCTTTGATTAATAGGTCAACCGCATATGCTGGGCAGATAAACACAGATAAACGCATATAATTTCAAGAGAATAAATTGTCTGAACTTTATTGTCAACTGTCAACTGTCAACTGTCAACTGTCAACTGTCAACTGTCAACTGTCAACTGTCAACTGACTAATTATCTAATGAAAGATTTCCTAAAATATACCTGTGCAAGTTTGCTGGGAACCTTCCTAGGATTGTTGCTGCTAGGCAGCATCGGATTGGGGGGACTGGTACTGCTAATTGCTGTCGCGGCATCGTCGTCTAAAGATTCGGGCCCGCAAGTTAAAGATAAGTCTGTATTGGTATTAGACCTTTCTTTAAATATCACTGACAGCAAACCGAGCCTTAGCACTAGCGCGGCGATTGAAGAAGTGCTTTCGGACGATGCCGCCGGTGCTGTGACGCTGCGGACTGTTTTAGACTCGATCGAATCTGCGAAAAAAGACCCGAAAATCGTTGGCATTTATCTCGAAGGCAGCTCAAGTTCCAGCAGCAGCGGGTTTGCCAATCTCAAAGAAGTTCGATCGGCATTACAGAGTTTCCGAGATGCCAAAAAACCCATTTTTGCTTACCAAATGGACTGGAATGAGCGAGATTATTACCTCGGTTCAGTTGCCAATACAATTGCTGTCAATCCTTACGGATCTGTAGAAATCAACGGTTTTAGCAGTCAGGCAATGTTTTTCACCGGTGCTTTGGAGAAATACGGCCTGGGAGTACAAGTGACTCGCGTCGGCAAATACAAGTCAGCAGTTGAGCCGTTTTTGCTCACAAAAATGAGTCCCGAAAATCGCCAGCAAACTCAAAAGTTGCTCGGAGATATGTGGGGAGAATACCTGACAACTGTCGGACCAAACCGCAAAGTGACCGTTCCACAACTGCAAGCGGTTGCAGAGAAGGGCGGAATTTTGATGGCTGACGAAGCTCTCAAAAGCAAGTTAGTTGATAAAGTTGTATACTTTGACGAAATTGCGACGGAACTTAAAAAACTCACAGGAACCGATCGCGAAAACAAATCTTTCAAGCAAATTAGTTTGAAAAACTACGCGAGAGTTGCTGAGAATACAAAATCCACTCGCGCTAAGAAGAAAAACCAAATTGCTATACTTTACGCCGAGGGAGAAATTGTAGACGGCGAAGGGGGCCCGACTGAAGTAGGAGGCGATCGCATCGCTCAAGAAATGCGGAAAATCCGAGAAGATGACGACGTAAAAGCAGTAGTTTTGCGCGTCAACAGTCCCGGAGGCAGCGCGACAGCGGCCGAAGTCATTGGGCGCGAAGTGATGCTGACGGGGAAAAAGAAACCAGTTATCGTTTCCATGGGCAATTTAGCAGCATCCGGCGGCTATTGGATTTCGATGGGTTCCAACCGCATTTTTGCCGAACCCAATACGATTACTGGTTCCATCGGCGTTTTTGGAATGCTGTTCAATGCCGAAAAGTTGGCTGCTAACAACGGCCTGACTTGGGACATTGTGAAAACCGCCCGCTTTGCGGATATTAACACGGTTTCCCGCCCGAAAAATCCTCAAGAATTGGCGAATATTCAGAGGATAGTCGATCGCATTTACGATCGATTTATTACTAAAGTCGCCGACTCCCGCAAACTGCCAAAAAACAAGGTACAAGAAATTGCTCAAGGCAGGGTTTGGTCTGGTACAGCCGCGAAACAGTTGGGTTTAGTCGATGAAATTGGCGGGCTTGAAGATGCTGTCGCAGAGGCGGCGAAGCAAGCTAAACTCGGCGACGATTGGCAATTGGAAGAATATCCAAAACGCCGCAGTTTCGAGGAGAAAATTTTGGCAAGACTTTCAGGCGTTCGCGTTTTGAAACCCGCCACCAAACTCGACCCGCTGACTGCTGAAGTGAAGAAAATGCAGGAGGAATTGGCTGTGATCAAGTCGATGAACGACCCGCAAGGGATTTATGTTCGCTTGCCTTTCAATTTGCGGATTGATTAATTCATTGATACCCAATCCGGGATTTTTACCTCTTTATTCTTCAGTCCCCCTCTGTTAGGAGGAAAGTTTGACTATTGAGCGGTTTCAACCGCCGAGTCTGATCGGGGTTTTTAAGGCGGATTTGGTATGAGTAGGCTGCCTGGGCCTACAAACAAATGATAAACCCGGTTTCTTGAAGAAACCGGGTTTCTGAATACCCTAAAAGTCGATCGGCTCGGTATTGGCAATATTTGTTATGCAGCACGCTGAGTTAACAATCCCCAGACGAAAAGTACCACGAGCGCACCTACGACGGCTAAAGCTATGCTCCATAAATTAACTCCTGCGACAACAGGCCCCCCTATCCGCAAGGCGTCAGCTAGAAAACCTCCCACTACGGCGCCCACAATTCCTAAGCCTGTTGTGGCTAGAAAACCGCCACCTTGGTGTCCCGGATAAATGGCTTTGGCGATCGCACCGGCAATCAGTCCTAAAACGATCCAAGCAATAATTCCCATTTCTTTTTCTCCTGAATGCTTAACTTTCTTAGTGCCTTGTCTTATGTTCTTAGAATAACAACCCCGATCCGGCCCTTACCTCTACCGTAGGGAGGAACCGAAAGAGGTAGGATTTCTCATTAATCGTCCGAGTTTGAAGCTTCTTAATCTCTCAAAAGAGTTAACCCACTTTTTCTAGAGAAGAAAGGTACTTATGCTCAAAGCAAAAGGGAAATAGGAGAATTTTTTCTGGGACTTTGTGTGTTTTGCTGGTTAAAAAAATTACAATATTTCTGTGAAATGAGGAAAGTTTGCGCCCGATGGATCTGACTCTGTGCATGATTGTGAAGAATGAAGAGGCAACACTGTCGCGGACTTTGGACAGCGTTAAGGGTGTGGTTGACGAAATGGTGGTGGTGGATACGGGATCGCGCGATCGCACTCGTGAAATTGCCCGAGAATTCGGGGCGAGGGTTTATGACTTTGAATGGTGCGACGACTTCGCAGCGGCGCGCAACGAGTGTCTGAAGCACGCCCAGGGCGACTGGATTTTGGTGTTGGATGCCGATGAGGTTTTGGTACCGGAGATTGTACCTCAAATAAAGCAGGCAATTGGGAGCGATCGGCTGCTGCTAATCAATCTCATCCGTCAAGAAATCGGTGCCTCTCAATCTCCCTATTCCCTAGTGTCGCGCTTGTTTCGTAATCGCCTCGATATCCGCTTTTCTCGCCCTTACCACGCAATGGTAGACGACAGCGTGGCTGAGATTTTGCACAGGGAACCAACATGGAAAATAGCTTCTCTCCCCGATGTGGCGATTTGGCACTCTGGTTATCAAAAAGATGCGATCGCAGCAAAAGGTAAATTCCACAAAGCTCAAGCAGCAATGGAACGCTATATCGCTTATTATCCAAACGATGCTTATGCTTGTAGCAAATTAGGCGCTTTGTATGTAGAAACCGGGCAAATTAGCCGGGGAATTAACTTATTAACCAAGGGCTTGACTGCTGCGAAAAATGAGGATTCTATTGTTTACGAACTCAACTATCATTTGGGAATTGCTTATAGCCAGCAGCAGCAATTTGTTAAAGCAAAAGAACACTATCAAGCGGCAATTAATACAGATGTGTTCCCGGCTCTCAAGTTGGGCGCTTACAATAATTTGGGCAATTTGCTCAAAGATGAAGGAGATTTGAAATCTGCTGAAAAAGCTTACAAAGCAGCTTTAAAAATTGACCCCTATTTTGGAGTAGGTCACTACAATTTAGGACTTACCCTGAAGGCAGCCGGAAATTTAGCAGATGCGATCGCCTATTACCGACAAGCCATTAAAATAGATCCAGAACACGCCGAAGCTCATCAAAACTTGGCAGTAGCCCTGCTGAAAATTGGCAAAATGCCAGAAAGTTTAGCAGAATTCAAAAGAGCGATCGCCCTTCACGAACAGCGCCGCCCATTTGAAGCAGAACGTCTGCGCCGGGGACTGCAAGAAATGGGTTTAATCTAAACTTGCATATCTACTTTCTCGTTACCAAGTAATTTGTAGGGGCAATCCCCGATGGTTGCCCCTCGATCCCCAAGGGGTAGGCACTCTTGGCACTACCCTACACATTCTGGCAATTACCAGCAAAATCAAGCAATTATCTCTACTTTGCCGCTATCCAAATCGTAGCGAGCCCCAACAACTTTAAGTTTGCCCGCTTTGACTGCTTCTGCTAAAATAGGCGACGAGGATTCTAACTTATTTACATTCATTTTCACATTACCTCGGACTGCGTTATCCCAGGCATCGCCCCCTTGATTTTTTGTGGCATCAACTGCCGGTTTAATCGCCGCCACCAAAGTGCTAATGTGACCCGGCACAGCTTTGCCCTCTAAAGCTGCTTTAACAGCACCGCAGCGTTCGTGACCCAGAATTACTAATAGCGGAACGCCTAATTCTAAGGTGGCATATTCTATATTACCGAGAACCACATCGTCGAGAAAATTTCCAGCTACTCGGATATCAAATAAATCCCCCAATCCTTGGTCGAAAATAATTTCCGGAGCAACCCGCGAATCAGAACAACCCAGGATGGTTGCAAACGGATGTTGACCCTTTGCTACTTCTACAACTCGCGATAGAGCTTGGTCGGGAAATGTCCGTTTTTGCTGAATGTAGCGTTGATTCCCCTCCATCAATTTCTGGAGAGCACCGTCGGGAGTAATGTCAGAGATTGCCTCTGCATTTGCGGCTTGGGCTTGTAAAAGCGTAGGTGCAAAGCTTGCCGCCAGCATCCCTGCACCAGCCCTCAACATTAAATTGCGTCGCGAAATCATGCCTGTTCTTTCGCTTTCAGTCATAAAAAAACTCCGTAAGTGTGAAACGAGGGTCCCAAAGAGTACCCGCCCGGTAAATGACCCTTCGGCTACGCGGTTCCTGAGGGTAGTCGAAGGGCAGGGCATCGCGCGGGCGGTTGCAACCGCCGTGAATCTTTCCATTACACGGGGATTGCTAGAAAAGGTCTAATCAATGTACTGCACTTTCACTCTTGACAATTATCATGGAGAATGGAGCAACCCGCTCACGCATAATGTTTGCTCTTTCGAGCCTCTATCAGAGGGGTGATATTAGCTTGCGCCCTAGTTTACGGCCGGTACTATATTTAGAAAACTGATTTAACCCAATAAATCTGTTCAATCCTAAATTTCGCGATTCCAGGAACTAGCTTCGTACTCCTTGGTAGGTCTTTAAAATCTTAGCGTTAAAGTAGTACCCAGGTACGCATGACTGTCAACTCGGGTTTAAGTCAAAGGCCTTAAGCGAGCGTATGTTTAGACCAGAATCGTTGACTGCTTGCAACTCGGTTCAATTGTTTATATTTTATAGCATAATATCTACCCGAAGCTCAGTCAGACTTCTTTATTTTTTCTTTACAAGCAGCTTGGACAAAATTTAAACTTCAGAAAACTGGCTCCTTGTTATTTCATAAAGCGAACTGCGGTCATCCTTTTGGCTGCCGAGGATGCTAGAATCTATCTAAAACGACAATTATTTATAAATAAATCGAAATGTCTTACGTCGCCAGCATTCATATCTATCCGGTCAAGTCCCTAGATGGCATAGCTGTCAGTCAAGCAACTATTCTTGCCAGCGGAGCTCTAGAAGGCGATCGCTCTTTGGCAATCTGCGATGAAGCAGGAGAATTTGTTAACACTAAGGGCAACAACGGAGTTCATTTTCTGCGCTTATCATTTGATATCAAAAAGAGAATTGCCGGCCTGAAAATTCAAGACACCGAACAAGAATTTTTTTTTCATGTAGATAAAGAACGCCCGCGAATAGAATCTTGGTTGAGCAACTACTTCGGTTTCCCCGTCAAGTTAATTGAAAACTTGCTCACAGGTTTTCCCCAGGATACCGCTGCACCAGGGCCAAGCATTATCAGTACCGAAACAATTGGCGAAGTTGCATCTTGGTTTCCGAGAGTTTGCGTTAACGAGATGCGCCATCGCTTGCGAGCTAATATTGAAATAGGAGATGTCCCCGCTTTTTGGGAAGACCAACTTTTCCCACAAGCTGATGAAATTGTCAGGTTTAAAATAGGGACTGTAATATTTGAAGGTATTAATCCCGGTCAGCCGTGTCTCCTATCTACGCGAAATTATGCAGCGAAAGAAACTTATTCAAATTTTAAAAATATACTAAGATCCAAGCAGAAGCAAATCATGCCTGACTTGGTAAAGAGAGGGCATTTTAATCACTTTAGTCGGCTGATAGTTAAGACGCGAGTGCCACCTCAAGCAGCAGAAAAAATAGTACACATAGGAGACGAAGTTCAAATTCTGGGCGTCAGCAAATCCCTATTTAATAGCTGGTAAAAGTATAGTCATTTATTGCATGACATGGAAGGCGTTAAGTCCCTCCCCCTTCACTTTTACTTTGAGCGGATTGACCCGCCTCGGCTGAACTACGCAGCTCTCTATCCCATTGCTAAACGCATTTGGGATTGCTTTTCTGAGGATATTGTAAGCTCCATTAACATCAGAGTTGATTAATTGACCGACCGATGTTTTGTACAAACCTCTCTTGATTCGCTTACCGCTAAATGCGACATCATTAGCGCCAGTATGCCCGTATAAAGGAATCGGGTCTAGATTCAGGAAGTTGGACTTCGAGGTATAAGACTCTTCTTGCACAATCACTTTAATCCCAACCAATTGAGCTTTATATTCCAGCATTTCAATCAATCGAGTGTGAGGAATGCTGACAAAGTTTTGATTGGTTTGCTTTCCTAAATCAATCTCGTTTTTCCATTGTGCATTCTTGCCGATTACTAACGTCCCAATTTGTCCGACGGTCAAAATATCGACTATTAGCCGACTGGTATGATGCAAATAATTATCAACTTTTTGGTTGCGACAGCGAGTTAAGCGCTGAATACGGGGTGAAGTTTTGTGACTTCCTTTTAACTGAGACTGCAACCGTGAAGAGCGTTTGTTGTAGAACTGGTTGAGCGATTTCAACGGACGCCCGTTAATCAACAGAGGGACAAAACCCGGTTGATTTGAAGTTAGCGCCACCAAATTATTCAGTCCTAAATCAATACTAGCTACAGAATTGTCGTTACTGACGGTGGACTCCGCTTCATCATAAATCACCTCAATCACATACGAATCACATTTGGGAACCAATCTAACTTGGCAAATCCGCTCGGGTTCGATCTTGGTTTTGATTGAGAGATTAGTTCCCGAAAGCTTAATAATTCCTTTCTTCAATTGCGTACTACTAATTGCCTGAATCGTATAAACGAGAACATTTCGACCCTTGACTTTATCTTTGTACTTCGGTAGTTTCGGGCGACCAGTAAACTTAGAGGAATCAGATTTGTAAGCTTTAATCGCTTCAAAAAATGATTTCCAATTCTTGTCCAATATCATCAATATTTGCTGGCTAACCTTAGCAGGCAAAGCCTTGTACGCTTGATGAGATTTCATCAAACGGTTCATCTCATTGTAGTTGATGTAACCCCATCCATAAGTAAAACTCTGACGGATGACGTAGTTAGCGGCATTGTAAAGATTCTTGGATTTAAAGGCTAATTCGTCAATCTTAGCGAAACGGTGTTCCGTAGATTTAATAATGTGCCTTTCTGCTAGTTGCATTTAAGGTTTTCATCCTTTAATTCATGTGTTTTTACTCGACTACTATGATAATATGATACTACTATTGTTTATTGTTGCTTACAAAGTTAACGAAGTTTCACAATACGGCTGGAATTGTCGCTTCGATCGCATTCCTCCCACCACTGACGAGCATCGCGAGTACGATCGCTCTACAGTGGGGGCATTCTGCTGTTTCAGGTGAAGAAGTTCGGCAACGGATTCGCTTGGAGAGGATGTAACGCATTTAACGGAGGTCAGGAAGGAGGAAGGAGGAAGAGGGAAGATTAATTCCCCATTACCAATTCCCCATTACCCATTAGCAATGACTAATGACTAATGACTAATGACTAATGACTAATGACTAATGACTAATGACTAATGACTAATGACTATTCTTTGACTCGCACGTCGATGACACTGGCGTTGAAAATGTACTTTTTACCTTCCAGCTCTAGCGTAGTACCAATTTTGACTTTCGTATTCCCTAAAACCGGGCCATTTTCAGTAAGTTGACCTTTTCCCTCTAAGGTAAACATCATATTTTTGCTGAAGGATTCTTCTTCTCTGGGATCGGGGAGAGCTTTCAGAGTGCCGTTGGGCTGAGGAACTGCTAGGGTTCTGGTGAGAGTTTTGACAGATTTGATGGTAATCTGACCGGAGGGTTGATTGCGGATTACCACATTGATTTTATCACCGGCTTTGAACAAATCTTGAACATTTGTGCCTTTGAGACCGATCGCAATTGCATCAATCTCTACAGGTTTGACACTGGTGCCGACTTGGGCGACGGAACCGCCAGAAGTGCCGGGAAAGAAGAAGATTCCGACTGCAACTAGCAGTACGATCAGAGCGGCACCTACGTCTAGGATGCTGAGTTTGCCGAACAGCCGGCCTTGAGAATCCAAAATTTTCATAAATCGCTTAATTAACTGATAGCGACAGGAGTATGTTTACAAGCTCAGGACTTACGCAGACATTGATGAAAAACAGATGCTGCCAAAGATCCGCTACCGCTGGCAATGACATACGTGATTGATGGGTAAGTCCTGAAGCTAAAAGATATTACCACAACGATCGCCCAAAATCCGCATGACTTGGGCTCTTAAAGCAGAAGGCAGTTGACGGCGGCTGGTTGGCCCCGGGCCCTGTCGCCCGGAAGCTGGCGGGGCGGTTAAAAATGGGGAAAAAGCTAGAATAGCAACTAAGCAGCCTCAAATTGCGTCTGCCTATTTAGTGACTTTTCGAGTTTTTCCTAAAATTTTCTCTAACTTCTCCCACGTATCAATCATGTTAAAAAGTTTTTGGTTGACTTGCCGGCGTACCGGAGGCCGGGGGATTTATCTGTTTCTGTCGCTGGTTGTGGCTGCGGGTATCTGGGTGGTTTCCCCGGCAGCGACTCAAGCATTTTCTTTGCCTGAACTGATTTTTCGGGGCATTCAAGTTATTCAATTGTCGAATATGTCCGATAGCCAAGAGGTGACTATTGGCCGACAAATTAATCAGCAGTTGGCCAACAGCGAGTTTAACATTGACCGCGATCGCGCCACTACACTATATATCAACCGCATCGGTCAGCGACTGGCGAAAGATTGCACTCGCCCGAATATTCCTTATACTTTTCAAGTGATTGACGACGACACTATTAATGCTTTTGCGACAATGGGCGGTTTTGTTTATGTGAATAAAGGTTTGATGGCGGCGGCGGACAATGAGGCCGAATTGGCAAGTGTGATCGCCCACGAAATCGCTCACATTAGTGCTCGCCACGCGATTCAACAAATGCGTCAAATGGCAATCGCCAGTGGTGTAGCTTCGGCGACAGGGCTCGATCGATCTCAGGCGGTTCAGATTGGGGTGGAATTGGCTTTGCGACGCCCCCACAGTCGCCAAGCTGAGTATGAGGCGGATCGGTTGGGATTAGAAACTATGGGGCGATCGGGCTACGCTCAATCTGGGATGGTTGATTTTATGAAAAAATTGCTCAACCAGCCTTCTCCTCCGAGCATTTTGAGCACTCACCCGGCTACTGCCGATCGCATTGCTGCTCTCGAGCAGGCGATAGATCCGGATCTCGAAAGCGGTGAAGGTTTAAATAACGCGGCTTACAGGCTAGAAATCCGCAGGCTTTTGGGATCGTAGCAATTTTAAATCAGTCAGGCGCTCTCTTGTCTTATCTTCTCTTTTCTTACTTCGCGATCTTCGCCTCGAAAGCGGTTCGTTAAAAAATAAATCCAGTTAGTAGGGTGCCACGGAAGCAAGTCAATTTCGATTTTATCGCTCGGACTTAAACTGACGCACCCTACAACTACAAATTGATTTAACGCTCCTGTGGAAAAACAGGGTTGAGCGCAGATTTGGGGGGTGCAATCTGCTGCTGCTTCAATGGTCTGACAACTTCGTCAAGCGGCAAAATTCGGACTTGATGGTTAAATACATTTACTTGATAAACTCTGCGGTAGCTGAGGTCAAGTCCTGTCAGCCAGCCGCTTTTGTGATGATAAGCACCCGTGTCAATATCCAACCACCCTTGCCCCCTGACTAATTCCCCGGGTCTGACGCCCTCAAACGTAAAAGTGATCGTGTGACCCGCAATAATTAATTTATTGGGAAAATAGGGTTTCGATATGGTGTGAAATTCCTTGCGAATCCAACAGAGTTGTTCGCTCGACTGCTTGTCAATTGGCATATGGGGGTGGACGCCGGCGTGAACCAGCCAAATGTCCCCTAAGTCCCGGTGGGTGGGGAGCGTTCGCAGCCACTCTAAGTGTTTGTACGGCATCATCCCTGTATCTCTGTAACTCGCTACTGTGGCATCGCCCCCGCTGTACAGCCAAGATTGCCACGCTTGCATATCCATCGGCACCCCCGACAAAGCCTCCAGCATCAGTTGTTCATGGTTGCCCAGCAGAGTTTGGTAGGGGCTTTGCTGGACAAAATCTAATACTTGAGCACTTTTGGGGCCACGATCGATTAAGTCTCCCAAAAAATAGACGCGATCGTCCGAGCTGGGGGCAAGTGCCTCTAGCAGGGTCATTAAGCCGTCGTGATGCCCGTGTACGTCCCCGATAACAATGCGCCGGTGCTCCATTGTGTTTATCCGCTTCCCTGAATCAAAAGGCAAATTTTTAGCTTATAGCATCTGATGTTGCTGCTATTTGCCACCCCTCTTTTGCGGTGGAGAGGTGTAACCCATTATACTGCTTTATATAAAGATTCTGTAAAGCTCACTACTATCTGTTTGCGTACTTAGTGATAGAAAAACAGGCAAGCTGTTAATTGTGGTTCTGCAACTGCTGTTACTGAGCCAAAGCTTTGAGTGATTTCACGCTGTAGGATGCTTCAGCGATTAGCCGATGGATTAAGTCGAAAATAATCCTAGCTGACGCACCCTACTATACGATCGAGCCTCTTCGACTGTTACTGAGTCAAAGCTTTGAGGAATGTCTGGAGCTCTGCCAAAAAACCTTTCTTTTTGAGAGGTTTTGCAGGTGTGGTGGAGTCAGGATCGGCGCTTGGGAGAGAAGCAGCTAAAATCCGCTCTAAATCGTCTCCGACAGGTTTTTGGGCTGTTTCAGAAATTAGTTCGTATTCGTTGTTTTTTTCTAGCCAGACTTGCCAGGATTGGGGGTAGCAGCGGAATAAAGCTGCAGTGTCTAGGGGTCTGATGTAGTAGCAGGATTCGATTTTGCTGAGGAATCGATCGCGCAGTTGGCGGCCCGCATAGCCTATGCCTATGGTAGCAACATCTTCGAGGCGCGGGTTGAGTAGAATTACTGGGCGACCTGCCGCAGCTATGTAAAGTTTTTCGACTTGGGCCACTTCTACAGCCGCCGGGTTTACCAGCAGGAACAGTTCGTCTTCCGGTGCTATTTTATCTTCAACAGGAGTGCGACTGCTGCCCAAATCAGTGACTTTAAACGGTGTTTCTCCCCAGTCGCGGCGGGCGAGGGCTGCAGCACCGGTGTCTGGAAAAAAGACTTTGACTCCGGGGTAGATTTCCTCAAATTCTGGGAGGAATTGTTCGGTGATAGACTGTGCTTGCAGTGCGATTTCTGGAAATACTAATTCGACTTGCAGTAGAGTTTTGCCGTCCGAGAGGGCTGCGGCGGTTGCAATGCGCGATTGGGCGATCGCGTCGTTGAGATCCTTGGGCAGTTCTGTCATTAATCTTATTGTTTTTACTCGGCTTCTCTCAATCCAATTTTACCTGAGATATTGCACCATTCTCAATTACCTGTTTAGGAACAGGCAAGATGCCTGTTCCACAAGAAAATTCACTCTTTGTGGAACAGGCCGGAAAGCCTGTTCTTGAGCAGGGTGCAAGATGTAATTTTTACCGCATTAAGCAACAAAAGCTAACACTGACACAGGCGAGCCGGAACAGGCTTTCCGGCTTCACAAGAAAATTCACTCTTTGTGGAACAGGCCGGAAAGCCTGTTCTTGAGCAGGGTGCAAGATGTAAGTTTTACCGCATCAAGCCACAAAAGCTAACACCGACACAGGCGAGCCAGAACCTCCCAAAATGCGCAATATTCCGATAACTAAAGTGATGTCAGCCGCAGGTAAAAAGTCTAGATTTGCCAGATTTTCCAGAACTATTCGCTGCTTTTCCAATACCAGTTTGTTAACCGCAAAACTTTCATCTTGCCCGGTATCTACTCCGTGAGTGTCGGTTCCAACTCCGGCGATAGAGCGTTCTTCTAGCAAAAATTGAGTTGCTGCTTTGCCAAATCCGGGAAAGTGGCAAATCCCGCCATCGTCTCGGTTAAAAAATGCTTCCTCGTTATCCCATTTTTCTTGCCAGCCCGTATACAATAAAACTAGATTTCCCGGTTCTATAAGTTTGTGCTGCCGTTCCCAAGTCAATATATCATCAATTGTTAAAGTGTAGTCGGGATTGGCAAGGCTTTGCTCTCGGATGTCGATCGCAATTGCAGGGGAAACTAGGGACTGCGGCGAATAACTATCAATGCTGGCGCCTCCTGCATAAAAGCTGTTGGGTGCGTTGATGTGAGTGCCGCTGTGTTCTCCCATTGAGAATTTTCGCAGGAAATAGCCGTTTTTTTCTATTTGAGAGACTGTGGCAATTTCTGTGGCTGGATCTCCGTGCCAGATCGGAATATTTGGGTGGATTGAATGGGTTAAGTCTACAATTTGGCTGTAGGCGATCGTTTTTAACTTATTTGAGTTAAAGTTGTTTGTCATCAGGTAAAATATATCTCTTATTTATTAAACAAGTTGATTTGTTGACCTTCTGCTATCTAAATCAAAAATCAAAAAGCTAAAATTTAAAATTCGCTTAGTCGATCGAGCGTTGCTTCCATCACATCCTTTGTTTGCCCGGAAACAGTATACACCAAAGCTTCTCGATAAACTCTCCCGGCCGGGTGAACAATACCGTTAGCAGCACCGCTAGAAACTGCAACCGCAGCGTGCCCGCAACGCACCGCTAAATCAATGGCTTGAGCTCGCAAGGCTAATTGTTCTGCTTTCGAGCTATGTTGAGATTGTTGGAAATTCTCTTTTAGCCGATCGAGCTTTTGCTCTAGTTTTTGGCAAGCCGCCACTATAAAAGGTGAATTTTTAGCAGCCGCCGCTGCTGCAATTACATCCAATCCCGCTCGAATACAGCCAAAAGTAGCCGGAACAAAATTTAGTATATTTTTGCTGTCGTTTTCCGAAATCCACCCGACAGGTTTAACCGAAATTATTTCCGATTCATGCAGCCACCAATTATCGAGAGTTGCTGTCACAGTATTAGTCGAGTTCATGGCGATTAATTGCCTGATGTCGCTGAATGTTATTTTACCATGTTCGCGTTCAATATTAACAAAAGGTAGCAAACCGAAAACAGCCCGATCGTCAGGAAGTACCGCAGCTACAATAAACTTTTGAAACAAGCCAAAACCTGTTATCCAAGGAACTTTTCCTGACAGTAAATAGCCATCTTTTGCGGGAGTGGCGGTGACTGCCGGATTGCCCGATCGCCTCAAATGCGAAAACCCAACACCCAAGCGTAACTCTTTTTGGGCGATCGCGGGCAAGTATCTGCTTTTTAGCATTTCATTGTCGCTGTTGGCAAGCATGGAAGTTGCGCTGTGGTGCTGAGTTTGCAGAAAACACAAAGCGCCGGAATATCGAGCCGTCAATTCCTGATATTGGTAAAAAATCTCCGGTGCAATTTCGGCGCCGCCCGATTTTTGGGGAACTCGCAACGCTAAGAGCGATCGATCTTCCAATCCCGCAAGTGCTGTTTTCAGCGCTTCCGAGTCGCTGTCGATAATTTCCGCCTGGGGTGCAACGCACTTTTGTAGGTAATTTTCTGTGCTGTTGAGAATATCTTGGTAATCCATTTTTTATAATTATTTTATAGTGATTTTTACCATTATTTCGTAAAGTTTCATACCCCACGCATAGGTAGCTAGAAACCTGGTTTCTACAAGTTTTGCGACGAGTCACGATAAATCTACGAATAAATCGGGTTGCTGAGGTCATTTTATAGTTAGTTTTATTCAAACTTCTGTGGGGTGGGCCGAAAATTCCGCCCCTAAACTAAGTATTTAAATACTGCTCGCAATTTCTAACTAACAGTAGAGCCCGCACTGTGCACCGTATATTTGAATGCGGCACGCAACTTCTAACTTACGAATAATATATTATAAAATAGACAAAAAAAACAGCAAACACCTATACTAAATATAAGAAATAGATTCAACAGCAATGAAAACTCAACTCGATCGCCTAAAAAAGTTTTTAGGTATCCTGTGTGCGATCGCCTCAATAACAGTCTTATTCCACTCGACCATACCGACTGTAGACGGCGCAGTTTTTGCACAGGAAGGCTCAACTATACCCGGACAAACCACCCTAGCTTTTGCACCCAACATACCGGGCGGCGGATTAGACTTTCACGAAGCAGCAGGAGGACACACTTTAGAGAGACACGTTGGCAAAACAGAAGCACAACTAGCACAGCGACTCGCAAGCGAAACGAGAATTTCTGCCGCATCTTCCTTTACTAACCGTTCCGTCGCCGAAGTGGCTATTGCCGAAGCAATGAACAGAAATCAAAATGCGATCGACTCCTGGGTGAAAAGTCGCGGCAATCGTTATACGATCGACTACAACGCCAACAGAATAATTGGCATTACTCTGCGTCGTCGCGCCTCCAAAGCAACTTCAGCATCTCGCCTGAGAATCGTCCTCCAGCGCAGCGCCAAATTACCTCCCGGATACTTTATTCTCACAGCCTATCCCGAATGATAAATCAATTTCCTCATTTAACCCAATTTTTCAGTTCCTACTTTCACCAAGACTGGCCGCTAGAAGCTGACATTCCCAGTGATGTAGTGAACAACTACCGCAGCAGCGAACCGCCCGCAAGTGTTGAAGCTGCATCGCAAGAACTCAGCAAACTGCTAGAAATGCCGATCGCCCCAGCCGACTTAGAAGCATTCATCCTCAATGAATTAGGGTGTTACTACGACCCCAAATCCGAAAATCAAACAGTCAGAGAATGGTTGGAATCCGTGCAAAAGTCTTTGACAAATCCCAGCTAAACTCTATATATAGCAATCCTAAATCATTTGTAAATTTCTTACTCCCGGACCGCGAGTTCGGGGAGGGTTGGGGTGGGGTAAAAAATTTACTAAGCTAATCCGCATTTAAATTGCATGGTAAAATAAATTTTTCCTCTTGTGGGGTGGGCATCCTGCCCGCCCTCAACATACAATTTAAATGCACAACAGCTTACTCCTGCAAGGATTGCTATATTTGTAAGAATGCGGCTATATATTTGTAAGGACACGACAGTGCCGTGTCCTACAAGTTATCCACAATTCAATAGGATAGCTAGCTCACTTGCTAACCGTCAATAAGTAGCCTTCGTGGACCTTGAAATTAGGGATAACATAAGCCAAGCTGCCGCTACCAACCGAAACTTGTTCTTCTTTAACGGTGACAAGCTTTTGCACTGCTCCTTCTTCATTGTTGGGAATTTTTTCTAATTTTAGAGTGATTTCCTGACCCCTTTGAATACCTAGCTGCTCCAAATTCCCGAGGCTTAATGTTACCGTTGTTGCTGAGGAATAATTGCGGTCGAAATAACCTAAAAGTATCTGTGCTTTACCTTCAGGATTTGACTTGCTGGCTAAAGCGACAAGGCGATCGTTATCTGACCGACTCCGCACCCGCGAATTAACTCCGTCAGCATAAGCTTTGTAAGTCCACCAAGCGGCTCTCGGCTCAAAAGTATTAGGCATGACCATCCCACTCAGCGTATTGTTGAAGCAATTGCTAACTTTATTTGGCCCTTTAGCATCCCAACAAGCTCTGCAAGCACCGTCAGCTTTTGCATACTCTAAGTTATACAAATAACCTAAGATTTCCCCCGGCTGGTACTGGGCTAAGTTCCCCACAATTTCGTTGACGTAAATTTTTTGCAATTTCAGTTCCTTGTAAGATGGACTTTGCTGAAAATTGCGTTTAGCATCAATGACATGATCGTCAACAAATAAAATCTTCGTGTCGTTAAGTTCGTGCCATGAGAGGAAATTCACTTCAAGTTTGTTAGCCTTGCAGTAATCCAAAAAAGCGGCGAGATATTCTTTGCTGTAGATGGCGATGCTCGGCCCGCCAATTATTGCTGACGGCCCCAATTCTTCCCGCAAGATTCTGTAAGCTCTTTTGTAAGTTTCAAAGAATTGTTCTCTGCTTCCCTTCCAAAATGGATCTGTCCAATCTGGCTCATTCCATACATCCCAAATAATTTTTTTGCCTTTATTTTGCTGGGCTAACTGTCGGATGAAGGCTTCCCATGCGGGGTAGTTTTGATAGGGCCAGCCATTGGGATTGCTACCGTAGCCCCACAAGTCGCTGACTAATAACTGAAACTCGGCTCCGCTGGCGATTACTCGATCGTAAATATCGAGTCTCCCGGCCCGCCAAAGTTTCGGCTGCAAGGGTTTAATAGAACTATCCGGCGGTTTTGCGGTGTCCATTCCGTGCAGGATGCCACTCATGGAAATTGTACCGGTGGCTGGCTGTCCAAAATCAACTGTGACGTTCGATCGAACTTGGGCGATCGCTCTTGGCTGTCCAAAATAGGCTATTAACAGAACAGTGACAATAGCTAAACAAATTGGCAGCAGTTTATTAATAGGCGGGAACTTGAATGTAAATTGCATATCTTTTCTTTGGTTGATGTTTGGTGGACTGGGCATCTTGCCCGTTCCTAAGAATGCTGCAATAGTTCAGTTTTAACGAACGGAGGACAACACTTCAAAGCCCTGTATTGATTCTATCACTTGTTGCCACGATCGGGAGTTAATCAGCTCGTTGGTATCGAAATTAACTCCTTTTTCCGCAGCGAAAATACCAAAATTTTTCACCCAATCAAAAATAGTTTCTGTAGTAAAATAAGGTGTGCAGGCCCAAGCAGATTGCAAATTATTCACCATCTCGGACATATCCCCGTTATTGTAAGCATCCCAAGCTTTCCACACTAAATAATAGTATTTCAGCAGGCTATCCACTTGCTGTACCTGCTTTTTGAGTTTCGGACTAATAGCGAAACTGTCGCTCTCATCCTCACTTACAAATGCCTGTTCAATTATTTCTCCATATTCCCGAAGCATCCGTTCTTCTTTGAATAGTTCTTGGGCTCGCCCTTTGCACGCTTGTCCTGCAAGTCTGCGCAATTCGGGATTTTCTGCCCATATTTCCACCGTTTCTACCAACTCTTTTACTGTTCCTTCTGGGTCAATTGTAGGATCGGGAAGCAACTTTCCTGTATCTCCCAATTCTTCAGGAATCCCGCTGACTGCTGTGGCAATTACAGGCAATCCTTTCGCCATTGCTTCCATAATTGCTAGCGGCATTCCTTCAGCTTGGGAAGATAAAATAAAGATGTCGCCGGCGTCGAGCCAATCGGCAATATCCCAGCGCTGTCCTAAGAATTTTACCTGTTCTTCTACTCCCAATTTGCTCACAGTTGCTCTTAATTCAGGTTCCAGATTGTCGTGAGTAGTAGACCCAGGCCCGGCCCAAACAAAGTAAATTTGGGGCCAAATTGGACGAGATTTCAATTGGGCGATCGCCTGCAATTGATACTGATATCCTTTAATTGGAGTCAATCTCGCCGCCGTAAAACAAACGACAGCATTTTCGGGGATTCCTTGTTCTTGACGCAGGCGTTGGCGAGTGGAAAGATTTGGCGGCTCAAAATAACTATTTGGTCTGCCATAATAGATTACTTTTCCTCGTTCTAGACGTGTTTTAAATAGGCTTCCGAACAAGTTTAAATTTTCGTGGGAAACTGCTACTGCTGCTTTGGCTACAATGTACTGGTAGGCAACTGCATCGAAATAGGGGATTTGATCGCCGCGATCGAAGGTTTCATAATTGCGATTGATATAACCCAGACTGATTATGTAGGGTATATTTTGCTCGATCGCAACTTGTTTAGCGGCAAAGTTAGCCATCGGCCAGCCGTCACTAAATATAATTAAATCCGGTTGAGCCTGGGCGTAAATCTTTTTAGCATCATCTAAATTGTAAGCAATTCGCAAAAACTCTTTCATCGTGTCGAACTCTAGCCAAATATGTTCGATACCTAGCTGTTTTTGTTCGGTAATTAAAGGGTTAGAAGCTTGACTTTGAACGCTGGTAACTCGGTAGCCATCCTCCGCTAATTTACACATCAGCGAGTGGTTGAACTGAGCCAAACCGCCGACTCCTGAGTCTTCTGTGTACAGGAGTACGTGCTTTGTTTGCCGCCGATAAATCGAACTGGGAGCCGATTGAAACTGATAAGGATTGTTAGCTGCGATCGCCACTACGTCTTGCCATTCCTGTAAATTGGTTAAGGCATAGGCATCAAAGTTATAGCCGTACTGTCCCGAAACCCCCTTAAAAGTTTCCAGCCAATTAAAAACAGTTTCAGTGCCTGTCAAACGAGTGTAATACAGAGATTTTTCCAGACTTTCGACCATTTCTGGCAAATATCCGTTGCAGTACATCCGCCATGCTATCCATACTAAACACTTGTAACGTTCCGCGCGTTTCAAGTCGCGGATGTGCTGAGGCAAATCTGGCCGCGCGAAAAATTGCTCCATCAAAATTTCCGTATTTTTCATTAATTTGGAGCCGTTGGACATAAGATTGGTATCGTGCTGACGATAGCAGGTTAATATCTCTTTTAACCAAACTGACTTGCAGCCTTTTAAACCTAAACGTAGCACAAAATCTAAATCTTCGGTTGGCGGCAAGCGATGATCGAAACCGCCCAAGCGTTCCCACCACTCTCGCCGCAGCATCATCGCGCTGGGACGCACTGATTTGTAAAAAACAAAGGCTTCTAAATCTAATTTTGGTTCTTCTTCCCAAGGCTTGACTCCATAGATGCCTTCGTCGTTTTTGCCAACGATAACCCAACCGGTTTGCACCATATCTAATGTGGGGTCAGCGTCAAAGCAAGCTACTTGTTTTTCTATTTTTTCTGGTAAGAAGAAGTCGTCAGCATCTAGAAAAGCTAAAAATTCCCCTTTTGCTAATTTGCAAGCACGATTTCGAGCAATTGCTGCTCCTTGGTTATCTTGATAGATGTATTGAATTAAATCGAGGTAAGGTGACAAAACTTGGCGAGTGTTGTCAGTTGAGCCGTCGTCTACGACGATAATTTCCCAGTTTTGATAAGTCTGGCCCAGAACACTCTCTACGGCTCTGACAATGTAGCGATCGCAGTTGTAAGCCGGGATGATGACACTGACGCGCGAGTTTTTTGGAGTAATAATACTAGCCATTAACTGTTTCCATTCTGGTAATTCTCTGAGAGAAATGGCATCGATATTGCAGCCGTAGGTCTTAGCAATTTCAGTGATGCGCTTTACCCAATCTGCTATAGTTGCTGGCAGGGAGTACGGGGTATAATCTAAAGATTTTTGCAAATACTCTGTCATTTCTGCCGGATAGCCGCTGTAGTAAAGTTGCCACGCCATCCATGTCAGAGCTTCATAAAAAGCCTGCTTTTCTAATTGGCGGATGTCCTCTGGCAAGTCGGCTCTACTGAAGAAACTTTGCTTTAATTTAATACAAAGGTTTGCCTGTTTTAGCGCTCTCTGGATGGACACATTTTGCCCGTGCTGGCGGTAGCATACTGTCACTTGAGGCAACCAAGCAGCTTCGCAACCCGATAGTGCTAAACGCAAGATTAAGTCGGCATCATCTACTGAATCATACTGAGAATCAAAGCCACCGACTCCTTCCAGCCACTGCCGCGAAAACATCATGGCGCTGGGAAGTAGGGGCAGATAAACAATCCAGGTTTTTAAGTCTAGCTGAGGCAAGTATTCCCAGGGTTTTACATCGAAAATACTTTCGCCTTGCTCTTTAACCATTCGCCAGCCACTATTAACAATTCCTAGTGATGGCTGAGCATCAAATAACGCAACTTGTCCAGCTAACTTATGGGACAAGAAAAAGTCATCTTGATCTAAAAAAGCAATTAATTCACCTCGGGATTCCTGAATTCCTCGGTTGCGGGCGGCGGCTACTCCTTGGTTTTCCTGATAAACATAGCGAATTTTTTCAACATAAGGCTGCAATGCTTGGCGGGTGTCGTCGGTGGAGCCGTCGTCTACGACGATAATTTCCCAGTTTTTATAGGTTTGGCTGATGACGCTTTCTACCGCTTGCGCGATGTAGCGATCGCCATTATATGCGGGAATAATTACACTTACTCGCGGTGTCGAATTTGCCATTGACATGAGTTTTCTCGGTGATAAGGAAGTTCGGCAACGGATTATGTAACGGATGTAACGGATGTCAGACATAAGGAAGTTCGGCAACGGATTATGTAACGGATGTAACGGATGTCAGACATAAGGAAGTTCGGCAACGGATTATGTAACGGATGTAACGGATGTCAGACATAAGGAAGAAGGAAGAAGGAAGAAGGAAGATGCAAGTCTACTGCTGACAGGAATCCCCATTTAAAATGTCAATTTGTTACTTTAGCGTGTAGAAAATACAGGTTCAAGACCCTGTACGCGCTCGACTAATTGTTGCCATTCAGCAGAATTAATTAGAGAATATGTATCTAAATGATGCCCTTGGGCTGACGAAAAATTGCAAAAATATTCTACCCAGTTTAACAGCGTTTCTGTACTCAAAAAAGGTGTGTACTGCAAAGATTCTTGAAGCAACTTCTGCATTCCGCTTAGATCTTCTTGACAGTAAGCCTGCCAAGCATTCCACACTAAAGAGCTGTAATGCACTCGGCTTTCTATCTTCGTTATTGACCTCTGCACCTCTTTTTGAGTAACAAATGGATCTCTTTGGCGATCGCAAAGTAAAGCTTTTTCGATCGCCTCAATCGACTCTGCCAACATCCGTTCCTCTTTGAATAGTTTTTCAGCCCGCTGCTTGCAAGCTTGACCGATTTGATGCCGTAATTCTGGATTCATCGCCCAAGCTTCTACAGTTTTTGCCAATTCCCTCGCGGTTCCCTCTGGATCGGTATTCGGATCGGGCAACAATTTTCCAGTATCGCCAAGCCCTTCAGGAATGCCGCCCACAGCCGTTGCAACTACCGGCAATCCCTTAGCCATCGCTTCGATGACTGCAAGAGAAGGCGCTGCATCTGCTAGAGAAGTCAAAATGAATATGTCGCTAGCATCCAGCCAATCTAGGATATCCCAGCGCTGTCCGATCGACTTCACGCGATCGCTCACCCCTAACTTTTTAATAGTTTCCCTCAATTCTATTTCTACATTGTCAGCGCTTCCCTCACCAGTTCCTGCCCAGACAAAATACAGTTTAGACCACACAGGAGACTGCTGCAACTGCTTGATTGCTTCAATCTGATATCGATGCCCTTTAATCGATGCCAATCGAGCAGATGTGAAACAGACAATCGCATCTTCAGGAATTTCTATTTCTTGTCGCAGGCGTTGACGAGCCGCAGCATTACGAGGTGCAAAATATTCAGGAGAACGCCCCAAGTAAATCACTTGTCCTCGCTCTTTTGGCAACTTGAAATGTTGGCACAATAAATTCAAATGTTCGTAAGCCAAAACAATCACGGCTCTAGCTTGCAGGCAGTGGTAGAGCGATCCTTGTACATAAGGCACTACATCCCCGCAGGCAAAAATTGCGTGTTCTGGCATAACTAACCCGATCAACATCATGTATGGTATTCCCATTCGAATAACTACCTGTTTAGCTGCAAAATTGGAAAATGGCCAACCATCGCTAAAAATAATCAGATCCGGTTTATTACTAGCAAAAAGCTCTCGTGCATCCTGAGTATTTCTTAACACCCGCTGTAAATCTTTATGCCCGCTAAAATCTAGCCACAAGTGCTCTATACCTAACTCTCGTTCTCGCTCAAGCAAGGGACTAGAATGTTTGGTTTGCACGCAGGTGACTCGATATCCTAATAGGGCTAATTTACAGAGAATGGCATGATTGTACTGCGCTAATCCTCCCACGCCCGGATCGTCCGTGTTGTAGAGTAGAATGTGCGATTCCCTAGGGGATAGCGGCGCTTCATGCGCTGTGGAAGGTGTGGGAATAGAACTCTGTTGAGATTGGGGTGGATTAGTCATCACGATCAAAATTATCTCTTGCCATTGGGCTAACTTAGTCAGCGAATAAGCGTCAAATTTTTCACCATATTCTTCAGAAGCCATCTGAAAACTTTCCAGCCAATTTAAGACTGTTTTTGTGGGCGAAAAAGGCGTATATTGCAATGACTTTTCTAAACACTGGGCCATCTCTGCTAGATGGCCGTCGCGATACATCCGCCATGCCAGCCACTTTAAGGATTGATAGCGTTCCTGGTTTTTTAACTGCCGGATTGACCTAGGCAAATCGGGTCGAGCGAAGAATTGTTTCATCACAATTTCTATATTCTTCATGAGGCGAAAACCGCTTGACATGAGATTAGAATTGTGCTGGCGGTAACAGGTAAGTGTCTCTTCTAACCAAACTGCTTTGCACCCCTTTAAAGCTAAACGCAAGGCAAAGTCTAAATCTTCCGTCGGCGGAAACTGAGAATCAAAACCCCCCAAGTATTCCCACCACTTACGCCGCAGCAGCATCGCGCTTGGGCGCACACATTTATATAAAATAAAGCTTTCTAAGTCTAATTTTGGCGCTTGGTGCCAAGGCTTGACAGCAGAAATCTCTCGCCCTTTTTCATCGACCATCAGCCAACCTGTTTGCACCATATCTAATGTGGGGTCAGCGTCAAAGCAAGCTACCTGTTTCTCTAGCTTGGATGGTAGGAAATAGTCATCAGCATCTAGAAAAGCTAAAAACTCGCCTTTGGCTAGCTGGCAAGCACGATTCCGAGCTATGGCTGGGCCTTGATTTTCCTGATATATGTAGCGAATTCTGTCAAGATAAGGCTGCAATACTTGATGGGTGCTATCTGTCGAACCGTCGTCTACAACTATAATCTCCCAATTAGTAAAAGTTTGACCGAGGGCGCTTTCAACCGCTTGCACGATGTAGCGAGATCCATTATATACAGGTATAATTACGCTTACTAGCGGTGTCTGAGTGGCTGTTGACATTATTTAGCTCGCTGTTAACCTATGATTATCTAGTTTATATTAATGTCGCGGACATTCAGCACTCTTCTGTGCTCGGTAGCTCTACTTACAGAAATTTGAATTTTAGCAAAGTTTAGCATATAATCTTACAGGTAATCATTACTCAAAAGGAAAAAAAAAATGAATTCAGAAACAGTGCAAGTGAATTTCCAGCAGCAGGCAGAAATTTATTTAGCTATAGGGAACTTCGATCGGGCGATCGCACTTTGCCAACAAGTTTTAGAATTGCAGCCCAACTCTGCCGAGGCTTGCAAAACCTTAGGAAAGGCGCTGCAAGCTCAGGGTAAATTAGAAGACGCGCGGTATTGGTACAAAGTTGCGATCGCCTACCAACCGGATTTTGCCGAAGCTTTTGCCAACCTCGGTACTCTCTGCGCTACCTTGCAGCAATGGCCCGAGGCGATCGGCTGTTACCAAAAAGCCATCTCCCTACAACCCGACTTTGCAGGATTTTACCGCAATTTGAGCCGGATATTTTCCCAAGTCGGCAAAGCTGAGGAAGCTGCTGAATGCTGGTATCAAGCACTCATGCTCGCACCCGGAGAAATAGCCGAAGAATATCTCGATTTAGGGAATACTTTATTGGGGCAAAATAAAACTCAATCAGCATTAATATGTTACCGTCGTAGCATTCATTTAAACCCCAGTTGTTGCGAAGCTTATTATAAATTAGCCGATGCTGCCGGCTCGCTGCAACAGTGGGAAGAAGCTATTACTAACTACCGCAAAGCTATTCAAATTCAGCCCGATATTTCGGAGTTGTATTACAAATTAGGAAATGCTTTGCAAGCAACGGGGCTATTACAAGAAGCTCTTACAAAATACCACGAAAGTATAGATTTAAATCCAAATAATTCCTTGTGTTACTACAATTTAGGCAGTCTCTTGCTCAAATTAGAAAAATGGCAAGAAGCGATAATTGCCTATCGCACAAGTGTTGAAATTAACCCGGGTTTTCCTTGGTCTTACTATAGCATTGGTGAAGCTTGCGACAAATTAGAAAAATGGTCGGAATCCGCCGCTGCTTACCAGCGCGCTACTGAATTAGACCAAAAAAATTTCGCAGCTTTTCACAAGTTAGGAGATGCTCTCTTTAAACTAGAAAAATGGTCAGAAGCTGAGGCTGCATACAAACGGGCGATCGCACTCGATGCAGGTTTATTTTGGTCACATCATAACTTAGCTTTGACTTTAGTTAAACTTCAAAAGTTTGCCGAAGCAACACTCGCTTATCGACGGGCGATCGCACTCAATCCAGAATTCTCTTGGACTTACCACAATTTAGGAGAGTTGCTATTAAAAACCCAACAGTGGAAAGCAGCAGCTACCGCTTACGAACGTGCTCTTAAACTCAATCCCAGTATTTCTTGGTCTTATTACAATTTAGGCGATGCTTTGACGGGACTTCACAGGTGGGACGATGCTGTTTCTGCCTATCTTGGCGCCCTTCAAATTGACCCCTATCTCCCGAATATTTACACAAAGTTAGGTGAGGCTTTAACAAAAAAAAGTCGGGTAACTGTAGACTTAGCAACTAGCTATTATCATCACGAAATGCTGCCACTATACCCTCCTGAATTTTACTGTCAAGTAGCACAAAATTTTGCAGAGAGCGATCGGCGCAACGAAGCGGCAGTATTGTACTCGATGGCATTAGAAATCAGACCAAAAGATCCAGAAATATCCCAAAAATTAGAGGAGATTTTAGAAAAACAGCGTCAAACAGGGGAATCTACTCTATTATTAGAGTTAGAGGCTAAGGATATTCGCGATCGCTACATTGCCCGAGTAGTCAAAGGCAAGACTTTTGCAGAAGTAGGCGGCTTGTGGGGAAGTGTCAGCGAAAAAGTATCTGTAGCTAGCAAATACGGTGCAGTTTCTCTGACAATGATTGATGCCATGCCGGCATCCCTCCACTGGTGGCAAGATTTTCACGATCGCATGACAAGTTTAAATATTGCTAATTATCACTGTATCAATCAAGATATCACTCAGATTCAGCTTGCCGACATTGGCGATCCTTACGATGTAGTTCACTGTGCAGGAGTTTTGTACCATCACCCCCATCCGTTGCAGATTTTAGTTGCCTTGCGTCAGATAACTCGCGAGCATTTAATTTTCACTTCAGCTATTACCCAAGAAGTTATAGACAATGAGTTTGGTCGCTATGAAATTGCGGCTTCTGGAGTAATGTTTGTTCCCGCTTTGGACGACGCGGAACGAGCTATTTTAACAGCTTATTGGCGGCCATACATCAACAACAACCAGCTTATAGGGATAACTGAGAAAGCAGTTTTTGACATGAACGATTTTGCGCCGTGCTGGTGGCTACCTACAGCTACTGCTTTAGAATCTATGTGCAAAGTCGCGGGATTTAAAGTTTTAGACAAAGGATTGACTTGGGACAATAATGCTTTGACTCTCCTACTGGGGATTTGAGGATTGGTAAACGAACAATAACAGGACTTGCTTGTGAACAAACAGCTAAACACCCGGTTTATGACCGGATTCCTCGTTTTATTTACCCAATATTCCTACTATCAACCGGGTGTTTGCCGTAAGTCCTAAATAAAATAGCTGCCAACATCTGTTGTCAAGAAAACAGAAGAAAATAATCAATGAACAATCATCAATCAGGGATGCCCTTAGGAAACATTTTAGTAGTAGACGATACAGCAGAAAACCTGCGTCTGTTGTCTACGATGTTGACTCAGAGCGGGTACACCCCCCGCTGTGTGATTAACGGAAAAATGGCTCTGAGAGCCTGCAATTCTAATCCGCCGGATTTGATTTTGCTCGACATAATGATGCCGGAAATGAACGGCTACGAAGTCTGTCAGCACTTGAAATTAGAAGCGAAAACTCGCGAAATCCCGGTAATTTTTATCAGCGCTAAAGATGAAGTATTCGACAAAGTAAACGCATTTGCTGTGGGAGGAGTTGACTACATAAGCAAGCCATTTCAGTTTGAAGAAGTGCTCGCCCGCATCGAAAGTCACCTCAGCCTGCGGAATTTACAAAAGCAGCTAAAAGAACAAAATGTGCTGCTGCAAGAAGAAATCACGAGCCGCTTGGCCGTCGAAAAAACTCTTCACGAAAAAAACCAAATCCTGCAACAAGAAATCAGCACCCGTCGCGCCGTTGAAAAAGCCCTGCAAGAGCAAAATTTGGTACTCCAACAAGAGATATCTAACCGCCAGCGCGCCGAATCTGCTCTCTTAAAATCTAACCAAGAATTGGCGCGTTCAAATGCGGAACTAGAACAATTTGCTTATGTGGCTTCTCACGACTTGCAAGCGCCTTTAGCAACTATTGCCAGCTACGCGCAACTTTTAGAAAAACGCTACAAAGACCAACTCGACAGCCAAGCTAGTAAGTTTATCGGTAATATCGTTCTGGGCTGCACGAGAATGCAAACTTTAATTGACGATTTGCTCGAATATTCGCGAGTTGGCCGGAGTCAGAAACCTTTTCAACTGACAGATTGCAATCAGGCAGTCGAACAAGCACTCGCGAACCTGCAAGGGGCGATCCGCGAGACTCAAGCAGTTGTCACCTACAGCGAATTGCCAGCGGTAATGGGGGATATTTCTCAGCTCGTACAGCTCTTTCAAAATTTAGTCGGCAATTCGATTAAATATCGCCACGATGCACCGCCGGTGGTTCATATTACTGCTTGTAAACAGGAGAAAGACTGGTTATTTTCTGTCTCGGATAATGGAATTGGGATTGCGACGCAGCATCAAGCACGCATCTTTCAAATTTTCCAGCGCTTGCACACTCAAAAAGAATATTCTGGGACAGGTATTGGTTTAGCAATTTGTCAAAAGATTGTGGAACGTCACGGCGGATATATTTGGGTGGAGTCGAAACCGGGTCAAGGTTCAACTTTTTACTTTACTGTGGCTTAATTGAGACATCCTTTCGGCCGAAGGTAGAAGCTATAAGGCAGCGGAAGCTGAATTAAATCTTATATTTTAAGGCAGAAGCTAGAAGGTACAAGGTAGAAGTTAATACCATTTTAGATTTTAGATTTTAGATTTTAGATTTGAATAATTGAGAATGACTGTGATTATCTGGGTTGGGTTCACGGGCTTACAGTTGCATTCTTTTTTTAAACTGGTATAAATTGCCAGTTATATCAATTCCGGTTGCACTCCTCCGGAATTGTTGACTGATGACTGTTGACTGTTGACTAATGACTAATGACTAATGACTAATGACTAATGACTAATGACTAATGACTAATGACTAATGACTAATGACTAATAACTAATGACTAATGACTAATGACTAATGACTGTTGACTGTAGAAGGAGGGATGGAAAAACTCAATGGTTGAGTGTTAACTGTTGACTCGATTTTATTATTGTGATGCAACCGGAAACGATATTAGAATAAAAAATGTTTCGCGTTGACACTCTAGTTAGTGCGTGATATAATTATAAGTCTTAAACAAAATTTTTGTAGCGCTAGCTCACACCGCAATGGAACGGCAGATGTAGGTGTAGGTACAATTGAATAACGACCCCGGAAATAAAAGGTGAAATCCAAGTTAGTTTAATTTTTCTTAATTAACAAATATTATGAAAGCAGTTTTTAACTTAGCTTTGCCTCCTATCTGCTTTAAAGTTCTGTTAGTAGAAGACAACCCTCAAGAAGCTGAGCTTATTGAAGATTTGCTGTCAGAAATTGGCGGGGTGCAGCGTATAGTGCTGACGAAAGTAGAGCGCCTCAGCGAAGCGCAGCAGCGATTGAATGAAGAAATTTTTGACATAATTTTATTAGACCTTTCACTGCCAGATAGTCTGGGAATCGAAACGGTTGCTCGGGTACAAGAGTACGGGGTAAATGTGCCGATCGTAGTTCTGACTGCCCAAAACGACGAAGAGCTTGCCCTGCGGTTGATTTCTGTCGGCGTACAGGATTATTTAGTCAAAAGAAAAATCGACAGCGAACTGTTAATTCGATCGCTCCGTTACGCCAGAGAACGCCAGAATAGTCAAGATGCTTTGCGAAACAGCGAAGAAAAATATCGCTCGGTGGTGGAAAATTCTCTGATCGGAATTGCCATCATAGCTCCAATTATTGACCGCGAAATTCCTCAAAATTGCAATTGGATAGAAGTTAACGATGCGCTGTGCAATTTGCTCGGCTATGAGCGCTACGAACTCGTGCAAAAGAATTGGCGGGAATTGACTCATCCAAAGGATTTGGATGCCTATTTTGAAAAAAATTCTCAGATGTTAGCAGGTAGGATCGACGGTTACATCTTAGACAAAAGGTGGCTCAGAAAAGACGGTGAAATAGTTCACACGCGAGTTTCCCTGCGCTGCATCCGCCGCCCGGATGGGTCGATCGACCGGATGATTGAAGTAGTGTTGGACGTGAGCGATCGCTACCGCTACGAAGCCAAACTGAAAGCGTCAGAAGAATTTTTAAACCACACCATAAATGCTACGCCAGACCCAATTTTTGTCAAAGACGAGCAACACCGCTGGATGATATTAAATGATGCTTTTTGTCAGTTGGTAGGCAAATCGCGGCAAGAACTCCTCGGCAAATCAGATTATGACTTTTTTCCGAAATCAGAAGCTGCTGTTTTTTGGACAAAAGATGAAGAAGTATTGAGAACTGGTATCTGCTTGGAAACTGAAGAAAAATTCACAGACACGGCAGGGAAAGAACACATTATCTCTACCAAGCAAAGCGTATTTAAAAGAGCCGACGGCAGTAAAGTAATAGTAGGCACAATTAGAGATTTTACCGAATACAGACGGCAGCAAAAAGCTCTGGAACAAAGCGAAGCTCGATTTCAAAAACTCGTAGCTAACCTGCCGGGAGCAATTTATCAATTACGAATGTCAGCAACTGGAGAAATATCTTGTCCCTACGTCTCTTCAGGCAGCCGTCAACTGTACGAACTAGAAGCAGAAGCAATAGAGCAAAATGCCAAACTGATGTTCAGCGGAATTAACGCAGACGATCTCTTAGATTTAGAAGCATCGATCGCAATTTCAGCGGCTACCCTGGAACCTTGGCAGCAGCAGTGGCGGCAGACTTTGCCATCTGGAAAAGTTAAGTGGCTGCAAGGAGCGGCGAGACCCGAGAGGCTCAATAATGAGAGCAAATCTGGGAGCGAAGGCGATATTCTCTGGGACGGTTTAGTGATGGATATCACTGAATTAAAGCAGGCACAAACAGAGCGCGATCGCTTTTTTACGATTTCCTTAGACTTGCTTTGCATTGTCGGTTTTGACGGCTATTTTAGACGATTAAACCCGGCTTGGTCTAATGTCCTGGGCTACAGCATCGCCGAACTTTTTGCCAAGCCGATGCTCGAATTTGTTCATCCAGACGATCGACAAGCCACCGCAGCCGAAGGGGAAAAACTCCTAGCCGGTACGTCCAGTATCTCCTTTGAAAACCGCTATATCTGCAAAGACGGTTCTTACAAATACCTGCTGTGGACGGCATCGCCATTTAGTGAAGAAGGTTTAATTTACTCAGTCGGTCACGATATTACCTCTCGCAAACAAGCCGAGTCCAAACTCCAGCGACAAGCAGTAGCAATGGCCGCTGCTTACGACGGTATCGCGATCCTCAATGCTAGTGAAGAATATATTTATTCAAATCAGGCTTATCTCAAAATGTACGGTTTTTTAAATCCCTCCGATTTATTGGGGAAAAGTTGGAGGTTTTTCTCGGAAGAAGCAAAGATTAAACAATTTGAACGAGAAATAATGCCTGAGTTACATAAAAAAGGATACTGTAATATAGAAGCAACTGGTCAGCGGCGAGACGGTACTCTTTTTCCTCAAGAACTTTCGCTGACCATGCTTGCAGGTGGCGAAATAATTTCTATAGTCCGCGATATCACTAAGAGAAAACAGGTAGAATTAGCACTACAAGCGAGCCAGCGCCGCTACCAAACTTTAGCAGAAGCATCGCCAGTTTGTATATTCCACACCGACACCTTGGGAAATTGCCTTTATGTGAATCAGCGGTGGAGCGAAATCACGGGATTAAACGCAGAAATAGCAGCAGAAACTGGCTGGATGAATGCCATACATCCCGATGATGCGGAGCGGGTAAAAAATGAATGGGAGCGAGTAATTATTGAGAAAATTCCTTTTAAATCAGAATACCGCTTTCAGCGTCCAGACGGTCGTGTAATTTGGGTGCTCGGTCAGGCAATTGCAGAAATCGGAGACAAGCAGGAAATTAAAGGCTATATCGGCACTATTACTGATATTAGCGATCGCAAACAAGCAGAATTAGATTTGCTGCGAGTTACTCAAGCCGTAGAAAGCACCAGCGACGCAATCGGCATTGCTGACTTGACAGGGCGATCTATCTACCACAATCAAGCCTTTGTTCAGCGGTACGGCTACACAGCAGAAGAACTGAACACAGCAGGCGGAGCAGCGGCACTTTACTCCCAAACTCAAGTGCTGGTAGAAATGTTTAAAACGATCCGTAAAGGCAAATCTTGGCAAGGCGAACTCAAAATCAAAACTAAAACCAACGAACTGGTAACGACTTTATTTCGCGCTGACTGCATTAAAGATGAAGCTGGCAATTTAATCGGGCTAGTGGGAGTAATTACCGACATCACCGAACGCAAACAAGCCGAGATCGCGCTGCTGCTGCAATTAAGGCGAGAACGGCTGGTAGTTGCCATGCTCGATCGCATTCGCTCCTCTCTCAATTTAGAAGAAGTCCTCACCACTGCTGTCGAACAAGTGCGGCAATTTTTGCAAACAGACCGCACAGTTATTTACCGCTTTAATCCCGACTGGAGCGGCTTTGTACTTGTGGAATCTGTGGCAAAAGATAGAACTTCTATGCGAAGTTTGAACAATCTCGATCGGTGTTTGAGAGAAAAATTTGTTGATATTTACCAGCAAGGCTATACTCGCTCTGTGGAAAATATTTACAGTGAAAATCTGAGCGAATGCCACCTTGAATTTCTCGAAGAATTTGAAGTGAAAGCTAAGTTAGTAGTGCCGATTTTAAAAGCACGAGAAAGCATTTCCCAAGCCCAACCGACGGCAGAAAATCAGCTCTGGGGACTGCTGATCGCCCACGATTGCAGCGGCCCCCGTTCCTGGGATGCCTCAGAAATAGAATCCCTCCGGCAATTGTGCGTGCAATTGGCGATCGCGATCCAGCAATCGACGCTCTTTCAACAAGCACAAACCGAAATTGCCGATCGCAAACTTGCAGAATCTGCCCTCCAACAAGCCGCATTAGTCGCAGAAAGCGCCAACCGCGCCAAAACCGAATTTCTCGCCAACATGAGCCACGAACTACGCACGCCTTTAAACGGCGTTTTAGGTTACGCTCAAATCCTCAAAACCGACACAGACTTAAGCTCTGATCACCAACAAAGTCTCAGCAATATTCAACAGTGCGGTCAACACCTGCTGATGTTAATCGACGATGTTTTAGACCTTTCCAAAATCGAAGCTAGAAAAATGGAACTCTACCCGGAAGAGTTAAATTTTCTACATTTCACAAAAAACATTGCCGACCTCTTTCAGATGCGGGCTACTCAAAAAGGAATTTCCTTCAATTACGAACAAGTATCTCCCTTGCCTAGCTGCGTTTGTGTCGATCAAAAAAGATTGCGCCAAATTCTCATAAATTTACTCAGCAATGCCGTTAAATTTACGGAAACCGGCGGAGTGACTTTCAAAGTCGGCTATGTCGGCACGGGGGCCTGGAGTCGAGGTCAAGGAAAGAATTATGAATTCTCGATTTTGAGTTCGGAACTGAAAGAAAATTATATGCGCTTCGCCCACAATGCGAAGGCAGCAAAACACGCTTTAAAAATCCGCTTTCAAATCGAGGATACTGGCACTGGAATAGACCAAAGCAAGTTAGAAGAAATATTTTTGCCCTTCCACCAAGTAGGAGGCAATACATTTATTGAAGGTACAGGTCTAGGACTCTCGATTAGCCAGAAATTAGCGAAACTGATGGGAAGCGAAATTCGCGTCAACAGCACTTTGGGAAAAGGCAGCACTTTTTGGGTAGATTTAGAGCTGCCCTCCGTCAAACGGTACTTGGAGGTGTCTCCTTTGCGGGAAAAACGCTGGGTTGTCGGTTTTGTCGGCAAAAAGCGGAAAGTCCTAATCGTGGACGAAAATCAACTAAATCGCGATTTGTTGTGCAGGCTGCTGGGGCGTTTGGGATTTGAACTTGTAGAGGCAGAAAACGGTCAAGAATGCCTCTGCAAAGCTGTTGAATTTCAACCGGATGTGATTTTAATCGACTTGCGGATGCCTGTAATGGATGGCTTAGAAACTGCAAGAAGACTGCGGCAGTTGCCGGAATTAAAAGATGTCGTGTTAATCGCTATGTCAGCTAGCGTTTTCGAGGCTACGCAGCAAGATAGCATCCTCGCAGGGTGCGATGCTTTTCTTCCCAAGCCGATCGAAGCCAATCACTTTTTGGAACAGTTACGTGTGCACTTGGGACTAGAATGGATTTACGAGGAATCTTCGGAAAGCCAAAAACGCAAAACTCTCAGTTTGTCACCAGCGTCTGATTTTCCTGCTTATTCTTCTCTGTTACCTGCGGCTTCTGAGTCGGTAGCAAAAATTTTGAAACTCGCAGCTATGGGCGATATTGAAGAAATTTTTGAGGAGAGTGCTAAGCTGGAAAATTTAGAGCCAAAATTAGTGCCGTTGGTCTCGAAGCTGCGCCAACTTGCTAAGGGATTTCAGCTCAAACAAATTCGGAATATTTTAAAGCAATATATCGAGGGTCAGTAGTCAGTAGTCAGTAGTCAGTAGTCAGTGGTCAGTGGTCAGTGGTCAGTAGTGATATCATGTCCGGTCGCTCGATCGGACATGATATCACTCTAATAGCCAACCAAATAATTCTCCTACTGTCAGTTGCAATCCCCTGGCAAAAGATGGCATGGGCAATAACTGTTCCGGTTCGTCAAACACCTCCGTTGATTGAGTCGGCCGATATACAAAAACCGATCGCTCCTCTGGATCGATTAACCAACCCATTTGAGTTCCGTGTTTGAGACAATGTAAAATATTTTTAGTAACTTTAGTTTGGCTTTGGTCGGGGGAGAGGATTTCAATTGTCCAATCCGGGGCGATCGCAAACACATTTGCCACACCACCATTTTCTTTACGGGGAATGCGCTCCCAAGTGAATACAGTCACGTCTGGAACGATCGCTCGACCGCCAAAAATGCACCGTAGTTCTGGAAATGCTCGCGCCACCTTTTGAGGTTTGAGAGCAGTATTAGCAGCGCTTGTCAACTCGCCTTGAATGACACTATGTTCTCCTTGAGGCCTCGGTTTTTGAATGATTTCACCGTCAATGTACTCCCTGGCTGGTTGGGTTTCTGGCAACTTCAGAAACTCTTGGAGTGTCAAAGATTTTGGCAGGGTTTGTACCATCCAATTTTACCTATAAAATAGAGTTTCATCTGCTATTTTACCAAAAAGTCCCGAACTCGTGCGATCGGCGCTCCACTTACTTCTTCCTTCGGCTATACCACCTTGCATCTTGCGGCTAATCTTGCTTCTATATATTCAGAGACAGTTTTTGAGAGAGTTGGGATTGAAATTACTTTGCCTCAGTAACGGCCACGGAGAAGATGCGATCGCCCTTCGCATCTTGCAGGAACTGCAACAGCACCCGCATCCCCCAGAATTAGCCGTGTTTCCGCTAGTGGGCGAAGGGCAAGCTTTTGCTCAACTAGAAAACGCCCGCATCATCGGTCCGGTGCAGCGGATGCCTTCTGGCGGCTTTATTTACATGGACAGAAGGGAATTTTTGCGCGATGTCAAAGGCGGCCTGATTCAGTTGACCATAGCTCAGTTTAAAGCCATCCGCGCTTGGGTGCGGACGCAACAACAGTCTGGGAATCAAAACGGCGTTATTTTAGCCTGCGGGGATATTGTACCCCTGCTGTTTGCTTGGCTCAGCGGCGCGCCCTATGCCTTTGTCGGTACGGCAAAGTCTGAGTATTATTTGCGCGACGAGGACGGGCCTTTGGCTCGCAAATCCCGCGCAGGAGCGGGGTGGAGTTGGTCGCGATCGGTTTATTTCCCTTGGGAACGCTGGTTGATGACTCGTGAGCGCTGTCGGGCCGTTTTTGCCAGGGATGCGCTCACCGCCGAGACTTTACAAAAGCTGGGGATTCCGGCTTATAATCTCGGAAATCCGATGATGGACGGACTCGAACCGGAAAACCCAGCGGGTTTTTACGGCCCTGACGCAGAGTTTCGGGAAAGGTCGCGATCGCTCGTCATCACCTTACTCCCCGGTTCTAGAGCGCCGGAAGCCTATGCTAATTGGCTGCTAATAGTAGAGGCTGTAGCCGGAATTTTGTCCCTGTTTGCCGATCGCAAATTGTTATTTTTCGGAGCCATTTCTCCGGAGTTAAATTTAGAAGCTTTGCGACCTAGTTTAGAATTTTTCGGCTGGCGACAAGACGGCGAAACTAGAACGCAGCGGCGAGAAGGAAGTATTTTGCGACCTGCTGTTTCTAGTCATCAAGAAATGCGGAAAGAATCTCCTAATTTGCTATTGCCCTTGACATTTGTGCAGAGAAACGCCACGATGATTTTGACTCAGCAAAGTTTTAACGATTGTTTGTACGAAGCCGATTTAGCAATAGCAATGGCAGGAACGGCTACAGAACAATTTGTAGGTTTAGGAAAACCCGCGATCGCCATTCCCGGAAACGGCCCGCAATTTACTCCCGCTTTTGCAGAAGCTCAAAGTCGCCTGTTAGGCCCGTCATTAATTTTAGTCAAACATCCCGCCGAAGTTGCCGGCACCATGCAGTCTTTGTTCCGCGACCCCGACAGATTGCAGCTAATCGCTGAAAATGGCTGGCGCCGCATGGGAGAACCGGGTGCAGCAGCCCGAATTGCCAAGTGTTTAATTCAGCGGTTCGGCAGTGAACACAGCAATTCTCAATTGCGTCCCATACACTAGCAACACAACATTACCGATCTCCCTACCGAATATCTTTAATTCTACTTTCTTTAAAAAAAATCTTGTTCAGTAACTACTAACTTGCCTTGTATGCAGTATCGGAATGCAAGTCCTGTGATTTTTATCAGGACTTGCATTCCGATACTGCAAACCAATTTTATCAAAGGAGTTGGGTCTAAAACCCCGTCCTTTTAAGACGGCTTTAATTTATTCCTAAAACTTCTGGCAATTCCAGTAATCGTGGTATACTGCAATAGTCGAGGTTAAACTCCTTTGCCCTCGTGAAACGGGACATGAGACACACTTTTAGGCATAAACCGGGGGGCAAAGAGCGGCGAAAACTCTTTAAACAGCTAGAGGCTTAACACAGTCTCAAAACCAGAAAAACAAACTATTCTAGTCTTGTTAAGTAGGGTGGGGCACACCCAAACTCTAGGTCAGTATCCTAGTAAGCTTTTGGAGATAGACCCTCTGGGGTGGCTGCGAATCAGGCTCGTTAATTGGTGGAATTCCCACGGTTAAAAGGTTTGAGTATTGCCGAAAGGACGTAACACTTAAAGGTCAGTCGCTGAATTAAGAATCCCCTCGCCTTTAGGCAGGGGAGTGTCAATGTGGTTGTTCGAGTAGGGTGCGCTACGCAGGCGCGCACCTTACTAATACACCAATCGCCGAAAATTTTAATTCGCCGTTTTTTCCGAAGATGGCACCCAGAAATTAGCTTGAGGAATTTTAAAATCCGACTTAACCAAAACTCCCGGTTCTCGCTGCACCGGCAGCACATCTAAAGTATCCGTTTGCGCGCAATATTTTAAATCTTCAATAACACCTAAACCGAGGAGGCGCTGGCCGTGACTGGCTTTTTCCAACAATTCGTGCAACCGATCTTGCCAGTGCAGGTAAAGAGAAATAGCCGCAAATACTTCATCGTTACCAGCAAACTCGCTCGCAGGAATACCGCTTTCTGCCAGGAGACTTTGGGCGATCGCACCAGCACAAACCGTATCTTCCAACGAATAACTCCCTTCCCAACCCGAACCCACAATCCAAATAGTTTCCGGCTGTTTATTTAACAAAAACTGCACCACAGATTTGCGGTTAATCAAAGCCGCCGTTAACACCGTTGCAGCAGCTTGCACTCGCTGCAGAGCCCGAGTACCGTTAGTTGTGCTGATAAAAATTCGCTTCCCAGTCACCTTTTCTGGCGTGCAGTCGAAGGGGGAATTCCCCATGTCAAATCCCTCAACTTTGCCGCCGCCGCGCTCTCCAGCGCGAATCCGCTTATCTGCCGGCCATTTTTCGCTCTCGGCCATCAGCTTATCTAAGTCGCTGAAAACTTGGACAGCTTCCGCCCCATTATTCAGGGCCGTTGCCATTGTCGTAGTCGCCCGCAGCACATCAACTGCGATCGCGCAAGCCGGCATATTGTCGGCTGGCGTAAGTTCCGGGGTATGGTAAATAAAAAGCTTCACTTTTGGGCCACCTGCGATAAATCCTCATCAGCAATAATAATGGAAAGTGGATAATAGAAAATAGAGTCGAGTCCTCAAAAGCAGAAAATATGTCAAAACAGCTAAATTCAAACCCCGCCCCCGCCGCCATTACCGCACCAATTCGACTCCTCGCAGGTTTCACCTATCCTTTTCGAGCTTTCACCCTGATTTTGCAAACTCCCAAGCTGTGGAGTTATGTATTAGTTCCCGTAGGGCTAAATTTTATAATTGGTATCGGTCTTTATTTAAGCTTGCTATTTCCCAGTTTAGCAGGCATAGACCTTTTAGTTGCCGATTTGTCCGTCCGATTTAATGCTATAATTGCGAGTTTTCCAGCTTGGCTGAGCTTTCTCGGCGTGTTAACAGTCGCTTTCGGCTGGCTGCTGCGCGTACTCCTAGTGTCAGGACTTTTGCTGATAATCGGATTTTTGTTAGTGCAGTTTGGCGTGATTTTAGGTTCGCCCTGGTACGGCAAACTTTCCGAACAATTGGAACTGCTGCGGAACGGTCAATTGCCCGCAGAAGCACCAATGAATTTACGCAGTAGTTTTCGGGATATTCAAAGGGCGATCGCCTTTGAACTGCGAAAACTACAAATTTTGTTGAGCATCGGCATACCGCTGCTGCTGCTGAATTTTATCCCGGGCGTCGGCTCTATTCTTAGCAGTTTGGGTGGCGTAGCTTTGGGCGCGACTATTGTCTGTTTGGACTTCTTAGATGCACCTTTGGAGAGGCGGAGGCGACCTTTTCAGGAGAAATTGGAGATAATTTGGGCGAGTTTGCCGGCCAGCGGGAGTTTTGGTGTGGTTTGTTTGGGTTTGGTGAGTATTCCCCTGTTGAATCTGTTGGCGATTCCGCTGTGCGTGACGGCGGGAACTTTGTTTTTTTGCGATCGCATTTGGCCGGTCCGCTTTGCCCCAGAAGAGAGAAGTATCGATCGAGAAACTAACATCACAAATTAAAAACTAGGGAGATGCTTCTACATTCTGCCCAATCCCTTCTCCCTTCGGTTGACTCTGGGAGTTAAGACCCAGAAAAAAGCTTAAAAAGAGCCAACTAAGGAAGAAGAATGAAGCTGTAAATAGCTGGACAATATCGATCGCCGACAAATATCCGTCAGATAATAGTGCAATACTTCTATCTGTCAGCCCGAATATCCAAGAGAGAATCCCAAACAGCCAAATGCCTTTTTGGAGGATTGGGAAAAATGCTGAAACTTCGGAGTTTTGCTGTTTGTTCATTGATTTAGCCCTTGTTTGCGAAGAATCTGATTAACCGGGGCACGCCAAGGGCGAGATACTGTAACTAAATTGCTGGACATCTATTGACATTCTTCCCGGACTGGGTAACTGTAGCGGCGGGCATGGGTAGCGGCGGGCACAGGGGCACCGCCCCTACAAAAGAAAGATTGTAATTTAGATTGAAGTATGCAATACTACAAGTAGAGCAAGTCTGGTTAAAGAACGATCGTGAGGTTTGTACTGAGGACCCAGAGTCCTCAAAGCCCTAAAAGCCACAGGACAAACAATTCGATTATCAGTATTAACCCGGCTTGATATGAGTTCAGCGTCAATAACATCGAACAATGGCACGCTTAAATCAGATTATCGCGATCGAAAAAGGCATCAAAAGCCGCTCGATCCAAGAACTAGCAGAAGCTCAAAAAGCACTCCAGAAGCCCGCTGTGCTTTCTGGAATCTCGCGCACTTACCGTCCCAAAGACGAAGAAGGCGAACAACTGCCGCCCGAATCCAAAAAAGTTGAAGTCAAAGCCGAAGAGATTATCCGCAAAACTACTGAAGTTTTGACCAAACTCTTCGACGTAACCGCAACCAAAGATTGGACAAATTGTAGCGCCCGCGCTGACGTAATTGTAGACGGAAACGTCCTTTTGAGCCAAGTTCCCGTCAGCTATTTGCTATTCATTGAAAAGCAGTTGGTCGATTTGCAAGCATTCATCAAAAAACTTCCCGTCTTAGATGCTTCCGAGACTTGGAACTTCGATGCTTCGGCAGACTGCTGGGCCACAGAACCGGTGCAAACTCTCAAGACTTTTAAAACTCCGCGCAATCACGTTAAAGCTGAAGCTACCGAACACCATCCGGCTCAAGTCGATGTTTATTACGAAGATATTACGATCGGCTATTGGCGGACTGTGAAGTTTTCTGGAGCTTTGCCGGCGCGGCGGATCAATGAGTTGCTGCAAAGGGTGGAAATATTGCAGCAAGCTGTTATGTTCGCCCGCGAAGAAGCTAACAATTCTGAAGTTGAGGAGCAGAGAGTGGGAGAGCGAATTTTACAATTTATTTTCCGCTGATTGCTTGCTTTTTAGATAGTTATGGTTTAAGATATAAAGAGAGTACAACTTAAATCTCAAACTTCAACTTAAACCGTACAAATGTGATAGTGCAGGTTCGAGTCCTGTCCCTTCTACCCAAAATAGGGGGGTAGCCCAATTGGCAGAGGCAGCATTGCGTACAATTCAACAGCAAGTTATTACTCTAAACTCAGCATTCACCGCCGATCGCTAAAACGAATGTCAGGAAAAATCACATCATCGAGGTTGCTGGCTCATATCCAGCCCCCTCTACCAAACACAGGGGGGTAGCTCAATCGGTAGAGCGCGATGCTATTAATCTTAAATCCTTGACTTAAATGTGATAGCGTGCCCAAATGGGCGGTAAATAGAAACCCAGTAGTAAGGTCAGAACTACTGGGTTTTATGCTAATAATTGAATAAATTCGTTAAATCCGTTAGTCCTGGACGTATCAAGGCAGATGATTTACTGCATCAATCCTCAATGCGAACAACGCCAAAATCCTGCTGCTGCTCAAAATTGTCAGGCTTGCGGTACGGCTTTGTTAATTGACGATCGCTATCGTATCCTTAAACCAGTGCGATCGCCCAATCCCGCACGCCCCACAGACATCTTTGAAGTCGAAGATTGGGGAACAGGGGAAAACGAATGGGGAACTGTCAAAGTTTTAAAAGTCTTGAAATACACCCACAATCCAGATTTAGTTCGCTTGTTCAAGCAAGAAGCGCGAGTTTTGATTTGGCTGGCGGGAAATGGCTTAGTTCCCCAAGTCGAACCTGACGGTTATTTTCAAATTAAACTACCCAATAACTGGCAGAAATTGTCTTGTTTGGTAATGGAAAAAATTCCTGGAGAAAACTTGACTGAATTCTTAACTAAAAACCAGTGCGTTTCTCAACAACTAGCTCGGGATTGGCTGCAACAAATGCTTCATATTTTGCAGGAAATCCACAAATATCATGTAGTGCATCGGGATATTAAGCCATCCAACCTGATGGTTGAAGCCAATGGGAAATTGAGATTAATTGACTTCGGGGCAGCCTCAGAAGCAGAGATAGATACCGCACCCATAGGTTCTGCTGGATACGTCGCACCGGAACAAATTCTAGGTAAGGCAGGCGTGCGATCGGACTTTTTTGCCCTGGGGCGTACTTTTGTACATTTATTAACAGGCATACAGCCGATCGACTTTCCCGTTAATGAAAAAACTGGTAAAATTAATTGGAGGAACCAGGCTATAGATATTGACCCGTTACTCATAAACTCGATCGACCAATTGATGGAACCGCTACCAGAAAACCGACCTGAAAATACCCAAGTTATTTTAGAAAAATTAAAATTTCACGACTGAAACCCCCTGAAAAAGGGGGACGCAACATCGCTTCAATAAATCTGTTCCAACCTGCGAAAATCCCGCTCAACTTCCGCCCACAAAGCCCGATTGTGAGGGTCAGTTTTCACAGCCTTTTTCAAATAAATTCTTGCCTTATCAACCTGCCTTTCTCCGATCAAATGCCGTCCCCAGCGCTGATAGGCGATCGCCTGCCACTGACGCACCTCCAAATCTTCGGGAATCCGCTGTGCCAAACCCTCAATTAAGGCGATCGCCCGTGGGAACCTCTGATATTTCAGCAACTGCTGCAGCTCAACATAAGCATCTTGCTTTAACTTTTCTTCCGCCGCCGATAAATCTACCGATAATTGCCCCGGCGGCTCTTTTCGAGTCACTTTAACTGCCTGCGGTTGAGCTTTCACCCCCCGATCCGGGGGTGTCGAAGTAGGTGGCACAGTGGAATTGCCAACTTTCGACTCCGCAACATCGGGGGGGGCAATATTCACCAGGAACTTATAAGCCTCAGTAATAGCAATAAACTTATTCTTAGCCTGTTCGTTTCCCGGATTCACATCGGGGTGATACTGTCTGGCTAACTGCCGATAAGAGGCTTTAACTTGCGATAAACTCGCACCAGACCTCAGTCCTAACTGTCGGTAATAATCTGCAATATCCATTTAGCATGAATGAGCGTTGATAGTACCATTAAATATGGCAGAATCCTTAAATGTAAAGATTCTGCCAAAATTTACTGCGAACTAGGTTGTAGTGCGAGGGTTGCCCGCACTAATGAAGCGAAAAAATAACTTACGGACGCTCTTCGATCACTCTGTCAATCAAGCCGTATTCCTTGGCTTCCTCAGCGGACATGAAATAGTCGCGATCCATGTCCTTCTCGATTTTCGAGATCGGCTGGCCAGTATTTTTAGCGTAGATATTATTCAGTTGGTGCCGCAGTCGCAGAATCTCTTTCGCCTCAATCTGAATATCCGTTGCTTGTCCCCGCGTGCCCCCAGAAGGCTGGTGAATCATGATTCGCGAGTGAGGCAAAGCTAACCGTTTCCCCTTGGCACCGGCAGCTAACAGGAAAGAACCCATCGAAGCAGCCAAGCCCACACAAATCGTCACCACGTCCGATTTAATGTGCTGCATGGTATCAAAAATAGCCATGCCTGCCGACACCATCCCGCCTGGGGAATTGATGTACAAAATAATATCCTTACCTGAATCTTCCGAATCGAGATAGAGCATCACAGCGATGATTTGATTGGCAATTTCATCGTCAACGTCTCTGCCCAAGAAAATAATCCGTTCCCGGTAGAGGCGATCGTAGATATTAATCCACTGAGTATCATAACCCCCCGGCATTTTGTAGGGAACTTTTGGCACACCGATAGGCATAATTCGGAACTCCGTTTAGTTGGTAATTGGTGGTCGGGCAATTAGGCATTGGGCATTGGGCATTGGGCGTTGGGCATTGGGCATTGGGCATCGGGCATCGGGCATTGTTGGTCATAAAAAGACTATTGAATAACTAATCAGGGTAGAAACTACTAGCCATTAACCCTTAATTCTTACTCATTCCCCATTCCCCATTTCCCATTCCCCATTCCCTATTCCCCATTCCCAGTTAGATGACTCCAGCCGGCAGCGGTTTCGGCAATTCTTCCGAACTTTCAAGAACGCGATCGATCAAACCGTATTCTTTAGCTTCCTGGGGCGTCAGATACAGCAACCGATCCATATCTTTAGTAATCTTTTCGATCGGTTGGCCAGTACAGCTTGCAAAAATATCAAGCATCGTCGCTTTATTTGCCAGCACTTCCTTAGCCCGAATTTGAATGTCGCTTGCTTGACCCCGCGTGTACGCCTTGGGTTGGTGCAATACAATCGAAGCGTGGGGCAAACTCGCCCGAAAGCCTTTTGTACCAGCCGCTAACAGCATCGCAGCCATGCCCATTGCCGAACCGAGGCAAATAGTGTGCACGGGCGGCTTAATGTACCTGATCGTGTCGCAGATAGCGAAGGCTTCCGTTTCAAAGCCGACGGGTTCGCCACTGTAACCAGAAGTGCCGGTCGAGTTGATGTAGATTTTGATCGGCTTATCTGGGTCTTCGTACTGCAAGAACAACAGTTCAGCGATAATCAGTTCTGTTACCGCAGGTACCAGAGGCATACCCAGATAAACGATCCGCTCCTTCAGCAACAGGGATGGCAAATCGGGAGGTGGCGTCCGAGAGTTCCCTTCCCCGTAGTATGGCGATTGCACAGCTTTAATTGGTGTGTTCATATAACCGAAATGTTGCCTGAACTGATGGAGCTATTCTTAAAGAAATACTAACGCAATCTTTAGGTATCCCGCATGAAAGTTAGTTTGCTCCCGGTTTTAAACGACCCTAACCTTGACGCTGCAGCGCCCTCAACCCAGCGCCAGCTAGCAATTTCAGTATCTGCGATCGCAAGGGAGATCGACTCCAGCGTACCCTTAAACCTGTGCCTGATTCTCGACCACAGCGGCTCAATGGGCGGACGCCCCTTGGAAACCGTCAAACAAGCCGCCGGACAGTTGCTGGACAGGTTGAAGCCCGGGGATCGCTTTTGCGCGGTGGCTTTCGACCACAAAGCCAAAGTCCTCGTCCCCAATCAAATTGTGGAAGACCCCGCTAGCATTAAACGGCAAATTGAGCAATTGCGCCCGGCTGGCGGCACAGCAATTGATGAGGGCATTAAGTTAGGTATTGAACAGTTGGGTAAAGGCAAAAAAGAAACTATCTCTCAGGCGTTTCTGCTGACTGACGGCGAAAACGAACACGGCGACGACAGCCGCTGTTTGAAGTTGGCTAAACTGGCCGCCGAGTATAACATGACTTTAAATTCTCTGGGATTTGGCGATAACTGGAACCAGGATATTTTGGAAAAGATTGCTGATGCTGGCGGCGGTGCTCTGGCTCACATTCAGCGTCCGGAAGATGCGGTTGATGAGTTTGGCAAGCTGTTTACTCGCGTCCAAGGTGTAGGTTTGACTAATGCTTATTTGCTATTTTCGCTGATGCCAAAAGTGCGGTTAGCCGAACTCAAACCGATCGCCCAAGTAGCCCCAGATACGATCGAATTACCGGTGCAGCAAGAGGGCGATCGCTTTATGGTGCGCTTGGGAGATTTAATGAAGGATGTAGAGCGAGTAGTTTTGGCTAATATTTATATTGGACAGTTGCCCGAAGGTTCACAGGCGATCGGGCAATTGCAAATTCGCTACGACGATCCGAGTGTCGGTCAAAGTTTGCTTTCGGATCCTGTTGCAGTTTTCGCTAATGTCCTGAAAGTTTATCAGCCGGCACTTAACCCGATGGTGCAGCAGCACATTTTAGCTTTGGCTAAGTACCGACAAACTCAACTGGCAGAAACCCGATTGCAACAGGGCGATCGGGCCGGTGCTGCCACCATGCTGCAAACGGCGGCTAAAACTGCTCTGCAAATGGGTGATAAAAGTGCCGCAACTGTGCTGCAAACTTCTGCTACTCGTTTGCAGTCTGGTGAACAATTGAGTGAAGCCGATCGCAAGAAAACTCGCATTGCTTCTAAAACTATTTTGAAGTAGTAATCCGGTGATTTAAAGTTTTAAATAATTTTAAATTGGGCGATCGAACAATTCGGCGATCGGAAATCGATCCTACACAAACGAAACCCGCGCCCAGGCGGGTTTCAATATTCTGAGTCTCGCTTGCAAAAAGCGAGATTCAGTGTAGACCGATTGTTTCAAGCTGTGGAGCGACAAGAAGCTCGATCGTTTAGAATGTTTGTATTACCTATCAAGAGTGCTTGTGTCAGGAACCTTAGCCTAAAGGCATAAGGCTTGAAAGAGAAATCTAGAAAGCCATCCTGACGGGCCTAAGTCCTTCGCGGACTACGTTTTTTGAGTCACGACACCGGGCGGATGCGTAGCTAGTCCCCTGCTCTGTCGCTG
>NZ_JANMZH010000104.1:0-60756 GCF_031383065.1 Microcoleus sp. OTE_8_concoct_300
TGTTTTTGTGGTTGGGGCGTCTCGCCCTTATATACGCGCGGGGCTCGACGCCCATCCCACAGGCTTATGCAAATTATTTAATTCACGATCCTTAGAACATCCGAACACACACTACAAGCTCGGCAATCAAACTGTATAAAAGGATGTTAGCAATCAAATGCTAGAAAAGGTCAAACTTCATAACTTCAAAAGTCATAAGGATACAGAACTTAGTTTAGATAGTTCACGCCTGCACGCACTGGTAGGACAAAACAGTTCTGGTAAAACATCAGTTTTGCAAGCATTGCATTATCTCAGTCGGCTTGCTAATTCATCATTTAAAAATATTTTTCAGCATGAAAGATCGCCTCAATTTATTACAACAATTGGGCAAGATAATATGTCTGTTAATGCAAGTGGTTTTTGGGGATACACAAATCAGAAGCATTGGGAAGCTTCCTATAACTGGCGGCAACAAAGCGTTAGTTCTCCTTGGTTCCCGACAGCATCATGGAAGGTCGATCAAGATCCGGGAAATGCGGAAGGATGGCAAAGTTCATTAAGCGATGCTAAATATCCAATTCCCCAATCTTTGAGATACTCAGTTCACCTGAAGCTCGTAGCCAGTAATCTTACTAAAGCAGCTTACAGTGATGCAATTACACCGCGAGTTGAGTTCGATGGTTCTGGGTTAGCACCTACCTTAGATTATCTTCGTGACGAAGCTCCAGATAAATTTCAATCTTTACAGGAAATGTTGAAACGGATTGTACCAGGTGTACGCGAGGTAGGGGTAAGGCGAGCTAAAGTTATGGTCAATCGCCAACGCTTAATCGAAGTCGATGGCAAATCTATCTCCTACGAAGAAAGTCAGGAAATTGCAGGGCAAGAAGTTGTTCTAGATATGAATACTGGTAAGCGTATTCCAGCCCATGCGATTAGCGAAGGCACAATGCTCGCTCTCGGATTACTGACTGTTTTGATGAATCCCAATCAACCTAATTTAGTGTTACTAGATGATGTTGAACAGGGACTCCACCCAAAAGCGCAACGAGAATTAATCGCTGTTTTCAAGGAAATTATTCAAGAAAACAGCAACCTGCAAATTATTTTTTCGACGCATTCTCCTTACATTGTCGATGAACTTATTCCTTCTCAAGTTCATGTATTAAGTAATAACAACTCCGGTGTGACTCGTTGCAAACGATTGGATGAACATCCTGATGTAGAATGGGCAAAACAAACTTTAACCACCGGAGAATTCTGGGATGCGGAGGGAGAATATTGGGTGGTTGCAGGAGAAATAAATGATTGAGTTTGTGGTGATTGTGGAAAGTAGCGCAGATGCACGAACCGCTACTAAATTAGCCGATCGCCTTTTAGTGGATAAAGTTGATTGGTTAGAACCTGAGATGCTGCAACATCTATTTCCATGGAGTGGTTTAGAAGCTGGCACAGAGAATTCTTGCTGGAAAAATATCGATGATATAACTAAACGTTTTTCCGAAAAATTTAAATTCCCCACCATCAGATCAAATGGAAGGTTTAAAAGTGATGGTCAATCAGCTAATAAAATTATGAAGTTAATCAGCTTTCTACAACACAAACAAAAGAGAGATATTAAAGCCGTTATTTTTATGCGTGATTTAGACAATCAACCTCAGCGAAGAGAACATATCGAGCAAGCACGTTTAGAACAGATCGATCCACAACCTAAATTAGCAATTATTATTGGTACACCCGACAGAATGCGGGAAGCTTGGGTCTTGAATGGGTTTATTCCATTTAATCAACAGGAAAAACAAATTCTTCAAGAGATAACGACCGAATTGACTTTTAATCCTTGCGAGGAGTCACACAGACTACGCTCTAACTCATGGGAAGAACCCGATCGCCTTAGAAATCCTAAAGTAGTTGTCGAAAAGCTAACAGGTGGCAAGATGGAGCGCGAAAAACAGTGCTGGGAAGAGACGAGTCTGGAATATCTACGAAAAAACGGTGTTCATACAGGCTTAACAGCCTATATTGATGAAATCGAGGAACGATTAATTCCAATCATTGGATCTGCTGAATAAATTTCAGAGAGAGAGTCCGAGTTGTTGGAGCACAATCTAAAATCTAAAATCTAAAATCTAAAATCCATTGACGGCGGCCCCCTCTTGCGCCTACGCTGTGAAATTAAGGTTGCTTTGCCGGAAGATGAAGCAGCCCGCGTCGCCCGAAAATCTAGTTGCACTGCCCAAAGCTGCTACCAACAGCAATGGACAGCTAACCGCCAAACTGTTTAGGCCAGTCTGGAGGCTGATCGAGAATCTTAGCATTCTCTGCAGCCGCCCTGCTTGTCGTTACTGTGCGGGGCGGCTAGGTTTTTGGGTTTTCCTCGAAAACCAAAAACCAGGAGACCATATTATGCCAGAGGAATTCGTGCCTGAGGATAACTCGTTCGTTAGCCCAGCCCTCCCAGACGATCGTCCAAACTCCGACTCAGCATTATCCGAACAAGAAGTCGTGCGGATATCGGTTGTCGGTTCCCGCAAAACCGTGTTAGAAACCATCCACACTTTGTACAGGCTGGGATTTGCCGCTGTCGGGGATTGGAGTAAGTTGCAGCGAGGCCCACAGCCGGGACAAGTTGTCAGTGTCCTCATCAGGCGATCGGGCAAAGCCTAGAAATAAGCCTAGCCTCCTAGGCGATCTCAGTGGGCGGATAAAATACACGATACGGCGATGAAATAGAGGACACGGCATTGCCGTGTCCCTACCCGATATCGGTATTTCCAGCAATTTCATCCGCAGTCAATCCCGCTTGAAAAACTTGTTGCGCCGTCAATTTCAACTCAGGAAAAGTGGGCGACTCGATTGTCTCATCTCCCCGAAATTGACTAACTTCATACTCACCATCAACCAACCGATAAATCGAAATAGTCGGTTGCTTGGGATTGCCAATAAACCTGCGACCCCCCAAACCGAGATAATCCACAATCCAATATTCAGGAATCCCGATTAGTTCATATTCGCCCACTTTCCTGATGTAGTCATCTTGCCAGTTGGTGCTAACTACTTCAATAACCAGCGGAATTGATGCTCCTTGAGTCACAGTAGAGAATTTTTGCCATAAAGGTTCTGATGCTAAGTTGGGGCGATTTAAGATCGGAATATCGGGCGAATAGGCTGATTCGTTTTCCGGCGGCTTAACTAATGCTTGTTTGGGGATGAAGTACGGAAGTTTTACCTTTCTAAACTCAGCAGTTAACTCTGAGGCTAAAAAACCGATAACTTCTTCATGGTCTCCTAATGGCTGTGACATTTCAACAATCCCTCCATTGTGAAGTTCATAACGTGCATTTTCGGGCTTCCATTCCGCAAATTCTTCAAAAGTTAGCGGTTTAGTTGCTATTTGAATCATGGCTGTTCTCCTTTGGGAAGCGACGAGGCAGAGCCTCTGGATATGGGTTCCCCAGGCAGAGCCTGGAAGTTAAAATTGTATTTTTCGGGCGGGCGAGATGCCCACCCCACAAGAAAATTTAAGTCTTGTGGAACAGGCATCTTGCCTGTTCTTAAAAATAGTGCGGGTTTGCCTGGTAACGCATATCTGGAGGCTCTGCCTCCATTTTGGGAAGCGACGAGGCAGAGCCTCTGGATATGGGTTCCCCAGGCAGAGCCTGGGAACCAGTTAAATGCCCAATTTCCACATTACCATTTGATCAATTGTGCATCTTGATTGAAAAACTTCCGGGACAATCCCTCAGTCAAAAGTAGAGTTGCAATTACAGTTGCCAGCGCTAACACAAACATAATCAAAATCTGGTAAGATGCTGCATCGAGAGGACTGACACCGCTCAGCATTTGACCTGTCATCATCCCGGGTAAAGTCACGATTCCTACCACCGTCATTGTATTTAAAAGCGGGATTAATCCAGCTTTGATGGCATCTTTGCGGTACTGCTTTACTGCTTGCTGCGGCGTCGAACCTAAACTTAAATGGGTTTCTATTTCTAACTGGCTGCTATTAACTGTACTCAGAAGTCTTTCGCCCGCGATCGCCCCAGAGTTCATCGCATTGCCCAAAATCATACCCGCTAAAGGAATCAGGTATTGCGGTTCGTACCAAGGGTCAGGTTGCAAAATTAGCAAGTTTGTATAGGCGAGAGTCAAGGCCGTACTGATAAAAATTGAACCCCAAACTAAGGGCAGTAAGTTCTTGATTTTTTTGCTGATGCGGTTGCTGGCAACCATGCTAGCAGTTGTCAGCATGATTGCTAAAACTGCTAAAACCAGCCAAGGATTTTTCCCCTCCGGGTCAAAGATGACTGCGAGCACGTATCCGACTAAGATTAGCTGGATCAGGGTGCGCCCCGCCGCGATCGCGATCGCCCCCTCCAATCCCAATCCCTGCCACGCCGAAAGCCCGATCGCGATCGCCACCATCCCCAAAGCCCAACCCAAATCTGTAAAATCTAGCTGAATTAACACCAGTCCACCCTTTCGATAACGTGATTGTTTGCCTGTCCAAATATAAGATATTTGAATAAACGTTTCTGGGAAACAGTTTTGCTGCAAGAATTTGCTTTGATAATGCTTGAAATTTATGGTGTGAAGAGTGAATAATGTTCCCCCCCTCGACTTAACCCGCCAATACGCGCAGATTGGCGACGAGATAACCACTGCGGTGCAAAAAGTGCTTGCCTCTGGCGGCTACGTAGGCGGCCCGGCCGTGAAGAGTTTTGAAGGAGATTTCGCCGACTATATCGGCGTTTCCGAGTGCGTTGGCTGCAACTCCGGCACCGATGCCCTGATTTTGGCTTTGCGTGCTCTCAAAATTGGTCCCGGCGATGAAGTCATTACCACTCCTTTTACCTTTTTTGCTTCGGCTGAGGTAATTAGCGCCGTCGGCGCAACTCCAGTATTTGTCGATATTGACAGCGGGACTTTTAATCTGGATGTCGAGCTCCTAGAAGCGGCAATTACCGACAAAACCAAGGCAATTATGCCCGTGCACATCTTCGGCCAACCGGTAGACATGACTCGGTTGATGGAAATTGCGACTCGGCACAATTTAGCCGTAATTGAAGATTGCGCCCAGTCTGTCGGGGCCCAGTGGCAGTCTCGAAAAGTCGGCAGCATCGGCCATGTCGGCTGCTTCAGTTTTTATCCGACCAAAAACTTAGGCGCTTGCGGTGACGGTGGCGCGGTGACGACAAACGATCGAGCCCTCGCAGCTTCGATGCGAATGCTCAAAGAACACGGACAGTCTTCTAGGTATTTCTACGAAGAAATCGGCTACAACAGCCGTTTAGATGCCCTGCAAGCGGTGATTCTCAGCATTAAATTGCGATATCTCGACAGTTGGAACGCCCAGCGACGTTCTCACGCGACACTTTACAGCGAATTTCTCTCCCGCGTGCCCGGAGTTGCCGTCCCCAAAGAATTGCCCTTGGCAAAAGGAGTTTGGAATCAATACACAATCCGGCTGACAAGTCCAGAATCCGCGCCAAATCCCTCTGGCGATTTTCGAGATTGGATGCGTGCTCAGTTGCAGGAATGCGGCATCGGTTCGATGGTTTACTATCCGTTACCTTTGCACCTGCAACCTGTTTACAAATCTTTGGGCTATGTTGTCGGTCAGTTGCCACAGGCTGAGCAAGTTTGTCGCGAAGTCTTGTCTTTGCCGATGTTTCCGGAACTTTCGAGGGATCAACAAGAGCGGACGATTTATGGGCTCAAAGATTGCTTGGCAAAGGCCGATCGCATCCGATAGCTTTGGGGCGATCGCAACAGCGAGGGAAACGCAGGAACACAGAGGAATTACAGGGTTGCAGTGCCGTGAAAATTTGCAGCGGTTAGGGAGAGCGGTTAAGTATTTTGACCGATCACTTGTACTTTTATGTACTATATTTAATGAAAAGAAACAAATTTAGGCTGGCAATCCGCCTCGAACGGGTGCATTTTCCGCTCGCCTAAAACTTGCAATGCGATCGGTCAATGATGAAGAAGGAAGTTCGGCAACGGATTCTGTAACGGATGTAACGGATGTAACGGATGTCAGGAAGAGGAAAGAGGGAAGAGGGAAGAAGGAAGAATAATTAATGTTTTAACTTTTAATTTTCGACTTTCAATCCCCGATGCTTTTATGCCCGATGCCCGATGCCCGATGCCCGATGCCCGATGCCCAATTCTCAATTTAACCTGTAATTTTCATAAGATAAGAGGAAAATAAACGAGTGCCTCAGTATCAATTCACTCAGGCTAGACGCTACGATCCACAAGCGATCGCTCATTATTACCGCAACCGTCCTTGGAAAGCAATTTGGCGCGCAATTACCGTTATTTGGTCTTTTGCAGGCTTTGTGCTGGGGATGCTGTGGGACAGTTGGCAGCACGAAGTCGCAGCACACCAGCCGGAACGGGCCGCCCACCTGCGACAAATACTTACTCGCTTGGGCCCCACTTTCATTAAAGTCGGTCAAGCCCTCTCTACCAGACCGGATTTGATCCGCAAAGACTTTCTCGAAGAATTGATCAAACTTCAGGATCAATTGCCGCCCTTTGACTCCGCGCGAGCTTTCGAGATTATTGAAGCGGAACTCGATCGCAAAATTAGCGCAACTTACAGCGAAATCTCCCCCGAACCTGTCGCCGCGGCAAGTCTTGGTCAAGTCTACCGAGCTCGCCTCCTCACCGGGGAAGCAGTAGCAGTCAAGGTTCAGCGACCAAATTTGCTCCCAGTCTTGAGCCTTGATCTTTATCTAATGCGCCGGGCGGCTGGATGGTTGGGCCCATTGTTGCCGCTGAATCTCGGTCACGACCTTTGTTTAATAGTCGATGAATTCGGTATCAAATTGTTCGAGGAAATTGATTATATCAATGAAGGACGGAATGCCGAGAAATTTGCTACAAATTTTGCCGATGACCCGACAGTAAAAGTTCCGAGTATTTACTGGCGTTATACTTCAAATTGCGTTCTGACTCTCGAATGGATTGAGGGCATCAAGCTGACAGATATAGAACGTGTTAAAGCCGCAGGTTTGGATACCGATAGTTTAATTGAAGTCGGAGTCCGCAGCGGTTTGCGACAGTTGCTGGAACATGGATTTTTTCATGCTGACCCCCATCCGGGAAATCTGTTTGCCTTAGCGGACGGCCGCATGGCTTACATTGATTTTGGGATGATGGATCAGATGGAAGAAACAACTAAAGAAACTTTGGTTGATTCTGTCGTTCATTTGATCAACAAAGATTACTTAGAGTTAGCCAAGGATTTTGTCAAACTTGGCTTTTTGACTCCAGATACAGATATTATGCCGATCGTCCCGGCGTTGGAATCTGTGCTCGGCGATATCGTCGGCGAAAAGGTGTCAGATTTTAACTTCAAGACGATTACAGACCAGTTTTCGGAGTTGATGTACGATTATCCTTTCCGAGTGCCGGCGAAATTTGCCTTAATTATTCGCTCTCTGGTGACAGAAGAAGGTTTGGCCCTGACCCTGAATCCCGATTTCAAGATAGTCGAGGTGGCGTATCCTTATGTAGCACGGCGTTTGTTGAACGGAGAATCTCCGGCACTGCGGCGGCGTCTGATTGAGGTATTATTCAAGGATGGCAAATTCCAGTGGAACAGGTTGGAGGACATGATCGCGATCGCCCGCTCCGATCGCAGTTTCGACTTGCTCCCCACCGCCCAACTAGGCTTGCAATTTTTGCTGTCAGAGGAAGGGTCGTTTTTGAGACGCCAGCTAATCTTAGCTTTGATTGAGGACGATCGACTCCACACCGAAGAAGTTCGCAGCCTGTGGAACTTAGTCAAGGAAGACTTGCAACCAGGTCGCCTTTTCAACGTTGCTCTAGGCGCTTTGGCGGAGTTTTCCACAGAAGGAGCAGCCGCGCTAACTCGATTTTAATTAGAAGGAAGAAGGAAGAAGGAAGAAGGAAGAAGGAAGAAGGAAGAAAAATAATTCTACTCTTGCCAATGCCCAATGCCCAATTCCCAATGCCCAATTCCCCATTCCCCATTCCCCATTCCCCATTCCCCATTCCCAACTTCCAATTACCCAAACTAAGGAATTATTCGTGTATTATTTTCCAGAGCCTCCCTATTTTTTAATGTCGGCGGGATTACTAGCAGGTATGGCCTCCGGCGTAGCATTTGAAGCAACTCTCAAACAAGCCGTACAACAGTGGTCTAAAAATCGTTCTACTCGCACCTTGGCTAACCTGCCAAGGCTGCAATTGGTCATACCTTTTCTGGGAATGGCCGGAGGAATTTGTGTATTTTTAGCTTCGGGGATGGAGATATTTGGCTTCCCAAAACTACTTTGTTATGCGCTAGCTTTGCCGCTGACGCTACTCACGGGCTGGCTAGTTTGGACTCAGTTGGGCAAGCTTTTGATCGAGCTAGAACGCGGAGGTTCCCAAGCGCTGGATCTGGATTCTTTTGAACAATGAAAGTTAACTATCAACCCTTTTTTCTGAGCAGGAATGGGGTTGATAGTTCTAGATGATTATCCTTGACGCTTTTTGAACGAACCGCAGAGGACGCAGAGAACGCAGAGAAAGAGAAAGAAGAGACTCACAATTTATGTAGAAATATATCTAGAAACTTTCCCAGATAAAATCTAAAATTGAAAATCTAAAATCGAATGGGTATTTTTATTGTTACGGGTGCAGCAGGATTTATCGGATCTAATTTAGTAGAAACTCTTTTAAATCGAGGGGATACGGTAATAGGTGTTGACGAGTTCAACGATTACTACGATCCGGCATTGAAGCGAAAAAACACTGCACATTTAGAAAAATATCCCGGTTTTGAATTGATTGAGGGGGATATTTTATCTCTGAATTGGCGAGGTCTTTTATCGGATGCAGAGGGTATTTTTCACCAGGCGGCGCAAGCAGGAGTCCGCGCCAGTTGGGGCGACGGTTTCCGCAGTTATACGGAACGCAATATTAACGCTACCCAAGTATTGTTAGAAGCGGCAAAAGATGCGCCCAATTTACAAAGGTTTGTGTATGCCTCATCGTCTTCAATTTACGGAAATGCTGAAGCTTTCCCCACGAATGAAAACGCTTGTCCGCAGCCAGTTTCTCCCTACGGAATTACGAAGTTAGCCGGTGAACGTTTGTGCGGACTTTATTACAAAAATTTTGGCGTTCCGACTACTTCCCTGCGCTATTTTACTGTTTACGGGCCCAGACAGCGCCCCGATATGGCTTTTCACAAGTTTTTTAAGTCGATTTTGTTTGATGAGGCGATTTCAATTTTCGGCGACGGATTGCAAACGCGGGATTTTACGTTTATCAGCGATTGCGTTGCTGCGAATTTAGCGGCGGCTGAGGTTCCGGAAGCTGCGGGGGAAGTTTTTAATATTGGTGGGGGAAGTCGGGTGGTTTTGAAAGAAGTTATTGATACAATACAGAGGATAGTCGATCGACCTATTCGGATAGATTTTACCGAAGCTGCGAGGGGAGACGCGCGGCACACTAGCGCGGATGTGTCTAAAGCCCAGAAAATCTTAGGTTATCAGCCGCAGGTTGCTTTAGAAGAAGGTTTAAGGCGCGAATGGGAGTGGATTCAGTCTTTGTACAGTTAGATACTATTTATCCCAGAAATTCCGCCACTTAAATTGAACATTGTTAACTTTTTGAATTACCCAACTTTTGAGATTTCTCTGCAAGCGAACCAACAAATTTGGAGGTGCGAGTTTTGGCTGTGTTTCCGGCGAATTCAAATAGCGGTAGTGCAGAAATACGTCTCGGTAGGGAATCTCAACATCTTCACCAGCACACAATTGATTAATTTTTGCAGCCGAAATACTCATGTAATGCAAATAAGTAAGCCGCCGTCCTTTATCATATAAAACATCATCTATCACCTCAAATCGAGAAGACCAATGATTTCCCGTTACCTGTTCGGGTTGAGCATATGCAAAGTTGTAAAAAGATATTTTGCTGCGGGCCACTAAATAGTTAAATAAAGATTGGTCAGGACACCCTAAAGACATAATTTCCGCTTCTCCTGATGTTAATTTTTCTAAAAATTGATAGCAATTATTTCGATTTAAAACCCCGGCTTTTGACGCAAACCAACCCGCACAAAAAGTATGAGATTGCAGTTCGTCCAAATTTAAAATTTGAGGTAATTTTGGGGAGGACAAATCAAATATATAATTCAGGTCTGATTTGTATTGAAAATCGTTTGCTACCCAGTCAAATTCATCTAGTTTTTGATAAATGTAATCTAGAGAACCCATTAACAAAGTGTCTGCGTCAAAATAGATAAATTTCTCAAAAGTGCCGTCAAAACAACAGAATTTCCGGTGCATTTCCAAACATTGAACTGGTTTCCCACCTTTAGCTTGCCAAACTTTTTGAGCTTTTGCATGAGTTTTCCAAACTTGAGTCGCAAAGTCTTCCCAGAAAATGATTGAATCGGTATTTTCAAACAGGGTGACATGAGGACGAGTTGCAATTTCTACTCGCACTTTTTTCATTCGATTATCATAGGGAATGATACAAACAGGAATATTTTTTGCGCCGTTGACTTCGAGGCTGTTTAATAAAGCGACTAAGTGGTCGAACACAACATCGTTTGCTAGAATATAAATGCCATCAGTCATGGGATTTTAGATTTTAGATTTTAGATTGAAGAATTCTACTCATTCAAAACTTGTTTGGTGTCAAAAACACAACCAAATCTATGAATTGTGGAACAGGCATCTTGGCTATTATTCAAAGCTTGTTTGGTGTCAAAAACACAACCAAATTTATGAATTGTGGAACAGGCATCTTGCCTGTTATTCCCAGCTTGCTTGGTGTCAAAAACACAACCAAATTTATGAATTGTGGAACAGGCATCTTGCCTGTTATTCAAAGCTTGTTGATAATCATACAACATATGAGCTTATCCTCACCTACTGAAAGCCCGAAATAAAAAATCTACTAAATTTGGTTTTTCTTCATTGAGATAACGATAATGTTTCCAAAGTTTCCAATAAGGACTACCCGATTTAATTGGTATTCCAGCCCAGTGAATATATTTTAACTTTTTGCCTTTGTCATAAAGAACATAATCTATTTCTTGAAAATGATTAGAACCAGCCCAGCTTCCAGGTTCGGTTGCTGAATCTTTAACAAGATTGCAGCGCTTGGGAATCAGCTTAAGAATGATATAATTTAGTAGAGGTTGGTCTGTGACATTTTGAGTAAAGTCAAAATATTCTCGATGCTGGGAACATTCTCGCAAAATTTCATACATTTGCGATTCTGTAATAGTTCCTTTTCTGGAAGCCCAAAAACCGCTGTTAAATACATCTTGAAGCTGTGAGTCTGTAAAGATATTCTGTTCTTTTACAGCGGGTGAAAATACATTTCGCAGTTTTTCGCTGAGGTGGTGGTAGTCGCAGCAAAAAAAGTCTACTTCTGATAGTTTGTTTAAGTTGTCTGCGATGTCTTCAAAGACGATGATATCGGTATCGATGTACAGAAATTCGTCAAGGGGGCCAAACCAGGCGGCGAGTTTTCGCATTTTGTTGGGGAGGGCTAAAAAGTTGCGATCGAACCTTTGGCCAATTTCTCTGGTAAACTGTTCCACAAACTCCAGATTTGGGAACAATCGCACCCCGTGGAGACTGCTGAGTGCGGCTGCGACTTGCTGATAATTGTCGTCGAAGGGAATCAGAAAAACAGGTACTTGACAATTGTACAGACGTATGCTGTTTAAAAGGGCGATCGCACTTTCCATCACCTTATCATTCGCAACAATATAAATACCGCGACTCACATCAAATCCATTAACATCAGAATAATTCATCTCTCTCTTCTCTAACTCTGCGTTCTCTGCGTACTCTGCGGTTTAATCATTAAAAAAAAATCCCAACTACATCAAACATTTATCCTCAACCTTCTCAATACCCTGGTTAACAAATTCTCCCCAGAAATCTCAGTATAAGACTTTGGCGCTTGGACAAAAATCGGACCCTTGGACGGTTCGCGGAGATAGCGGTAATGCAGGAACAAATCGCGATAGGGAAACTCAATATTTTCGCCCGCACAAACTCTGCGAATTAAATCCGGCGGCACACCAATATAATGAATGTAAGTAAGTCGGTTTCCCTTGTCGTACAAAATCTGATTTTGCTCTTCAAAATGTTGGGAAGTGACGCTACACCCAGTTTTTTCGCCATCCGGGAGGCTATAAGCAAAATTATAGCTATTCATCCCCGTTTTCATCACCATATAATTGAGCAACGGCTGTTCTCCCGCACCTTCATAGAGAATTTCCGCCTCGCCCGATTGCAGTTGAGTTACCAGCCATTCCCTAGTATTTTGCTCAAACAATCCTTGCTTGCTGGCGTAAAATCCAGAACAAAATATTTCCGAGTCGATCCGATTTTGCTCAAAAACTTCTAGCAGTTTTGGTGACTGAATATTGTATACTTTAGTTGGGTCGCGAAATTGAAAATCATAAACCACAAAATCCGATGACTCTAACTTCTGAAAAACCGCATCAAGGGAATTCATCACCAAAGTATCCGCATCCATGTAGATAAACTTTTCAAACGGGCCGTCGAAAGCGCAAAAGCGCCGATGTGCGCCGTAAAGCCGAAATTTTTTGCGGTTCAAACGCTCGGGTGCGGCTGCTTGCATGAATTTGTCCCATCGCTGGATTGAGGCGCTATCTTCATAAATAAAGACGTTGGGACGGTTAACAATTTCAGCTTGGATTTGCTGTATCTGGTCGTCGAAAGGATAAATACAGACAGGAGTATTTGAGCCTAAGATAACTTCAATACTGTTGAGTAAAGCAATTAGTTGGTCGTAAACTGTATCGTTAGCAAGCGTGCAAATTCCATTCATATTTAGTGAATAAATTGTGGTAGGGTGCCTCGCTTGTCGCATATTTGTAAGTAGCAAGAATTGTTGCTAGCGACGCACCCTACAAGGGCTGACCGCCTGTGCGTCCAGGACTATCAAAGAAACCGGGTTTTTTGCTGTTTCTGTCGGCTGTAATCCGTCTTCTCAGAAAAAAAACCGGTTTCTGACCACCCGTCCGTCCATAACTAATTAAAAGACGATCGTCCAACCTTCGCGCTGTGCTTGTTGCTGAGTGTACGACACGCCGTCAACTTTCAAACCTTCTTGATTTAGCAGCGTAATCAAGCCACCTTTTTTACTTAGCTGCACGTTTCGTGGCAAGGTAACGACAACAGAAGCACCAGCAGCAACCGTACCGGAAAGCCTATGCTTGTTTTTTAACTTATCTGCGATCGACCATCCAGTCAAATCGATTGCATCCGGTGAAGCATTCAGCAGCGTTACGGTTTCCTTTCCAGCATCTTCACCCACAGGACTTACTAACGCCGCCACAATTCTGACAATATAGTCAGGTTCTAGAACTTTACCTCCTTTGCCAGGTTTGACAGGAGGTTTGCCGATAATGGGTGAGGGTATAGTGTCGATGGGCTGTCCCGAATGGTCATCAGTGTGCCAAGTTTGCGATTGAAACTTCAGGAAAATGCCTATCCAGCGGTTCTCTGACGGGAAGTGTACCAGCATTCCGCCGTCTTGCCAAACACCGTTATCATTGGCAAACTTGCCGGCATTCCCCTGATTCATGTGGATGTCGTGAATGCCGTTACCGGGCAAAAAGCCGAAGATTTTGTCTTTGATGGTTTCGGGCCCCCATTTCTCGCCGAAAGCATAGATATGAGCTGATTCATCCGACATTGCCCGCTGCACGTATTTGTCAATTTTCTCGTTTAAGTCATTATCCGCACCAGGTACATCGAAGGGTAGAGGTATCATTTTAGTACGATCGAACAGATTGCCGCGGATAAAATCAAGTGCCAAACTACCGGGCTTTCTCTCCAATTCCTTGAAGCCCAAAGGCAACTCTGCCAAACCTGCCAAAATGGGATGAGAAAAATTTTCATCCACCAAATACTCTAATTCCGACGGTTCTACCTGCGATTTTACGTTTACAGCAATTCGGTAGTCTGTATCTTCCGAAACTAAGTGAACTTGGTAATGAGCATTAGACGTAATCCCCAAACGGCGTCCCACAGGACGACCTTTTAAAACACCGTAATTCTTTAAACCCACAAGCTTCTCCTCGGTATTTCAAAATATACAACATACTCTACAGGAGCGATCGTACTGGCCAGTCAAGCCACCCCTTCATCCTATCACTCTTCCCCCAATAACTTATCATAGAAATCCGGTTTCTTGCTGTTACGAATCATTACAATTTATTGCCTGAGATACAAAGTTAGACAGCCAATTGAGCAAGTTCAATTCGTGGAGAATGATTTGTCTGGCTTCGGCAATTTTATCCCTGGCTTCATGCCAATAATCCGCATCAGCCACAACCTCTTTAATAAATTCTACTCCTTTCTCATCCAAACTCGGCAGCCGCAGAAAACTCCCTGCAGGCAACAACTTATCCGCCGCCGAACCGCCGTAATAAATTGGCAAGCACCAAGCTAACAAAGCATCCCAAAGCTTTTCGCTGACATACCAATCGTTTTCTGCATAATTTTCAATAGCTAAGTTGTAATAGTATGGCGCGACGGCGTGCCATTTATTGTTCACAGTGCCGTTCCCGCGCGCCCAAGTTGGCAAGTTTCGCCCGTAAAGGTCAAAATCCAATTCTTGCGATTGCAGCAATTTGATAAAGTCTAATCTGTGGCGGTGATTGGCGGTGCGGCTAACACCTGAAGTAATCCAAGAACAGGATTTAGTTTTCGGTGGCGCAGGCATTTCATCGAGTTCTCGAAACGAGTTAGAGTGATACCAAATCGCGGGCATATAATCAGGTTTTGGTGCGAAATCGTCGGGCCCGGAAACGTAACCGCAATAAAGTTTGGCTTGTTCGTAGTTGGCTTTGGTAATTTCAATAACTTCTGGTAATGGTGGCTCCCGGATTAGGTAAATTATGCGTTCCTTGGGGACACCGCGCAATTTTTCTCGAATGTCATTTTCGGGATTTTGGGGGCTTGGACGGCGGATTTTGTCGATCCAGGATTGATTTTTGGAAGGTTTGGGAAAGTCGAATTGATACATCAGTAAAAAGTCTGGTTCTGGGTGATTTGCTAGCATTTGAATGTTGCCCCATTTGCCGAAGTTTTGGGGGGTTTGTTGCCACAGCCAGTCGCTTTGATTCATTCCTGGGTAGGTGGTGATTGTGCCGATAATTTTTGGGTTCATATCTAATAATAAATCTGGTTTTTGCGTGTGGGCGGGGCGGGTTTATGAAATTATTAATTTTAGGCGATGATTGTTGGTAAAACCCGCCCCTACGGATTTTAAAATTATCGGATGATGATTTTTTGGTTCATATCTAATAATAAATCTGGTTTTTGCGTGTGGGCGGGGCGGGTTTATGATATTATTAATTTTAGGCGATGATTGTTGGTAAAACCTGCCCCTACGGATTTTGAAATTATCGGATGAGAATTAATGAATGATTTGCGATCGCACTTGGTCATCTACATAACCCATAATTTTCTGTATCCTATTTTCCCAGGAAAATTGCTTGACAAAATTCAATGTTTCTGCATAACCTTCGCTTTTCCTCGGATATTTAGTTAAACAATCTCGAATGCTTTGCGCGAACTGGTGCGGGTTATCGGGTTCGCACCAAGTTGCTGCTATATTTCCCGATTTAAATTCCATTAAAGATGCAATCTCCGTCGCTACAATCGGAGTTCCCGATGCCATATAATCAAAGAATTTTAAAGGAGATGTGAACGTCGCGGCCTCTGTCAAACAGTGCGGGTGAGTCAAAACATCGGCTGCTTGCAGCAAGCTAGCCAGTTGATTTTGAGGCAGGTAGCCGAGAAATTTAATGTTGTTAACTTGCTTCGATTTGGCTAATTGCTGGTAGGCTGTTACTTGGGATGAATCACCGCCCGCGATCGCAAATTGAACTCGCGGCAACTCCCGGGCCACATCCACTAGCATATCGACACCTTTAAACGGGTAAAGTCCGCCTGCATAAACTGCTAAATGCTGTCTGTCATCTTCTAATAATTGCTGTCGCCAATTCTGGGCAGCTTCTGTTTGTCGGGCGAGAAACAAATGGTTAAAACCGTTGTGCAGCGTAATTACTTTTTCCGGCGGCATCCCATTCAAAATCATGCTGTCTCGCACTGTATCGGCAACAGTTACGGAAATCTGAAACAGAGGATTGCGGACAATTTCTGATTCAAATTGCTTGTTTTCATGGTGGTGCTGTTCGTAGATAGCGGGAATTCCGTTTTTAATTGCTGCTTGGACAAAGTTCCAGTCCCGGGTATGGACAATTTGAGTCGATTTAAGCAGGTGAATCGGTAAATAGTATTTTGATACTATGGTACTCGCACTCGTCCACTTGTTATCCCAAAGGTCGATCGGCCAAGGCATGGGCAAATCTGCTACTTTTAATTTTTCCTGAATATTGTAAATTTTGGCAAGTTTGTCATCCGGTTTACTCGGTTGAAAAGGAAAAAGCCAATCAACCGGATTCAAAGCACTCCAGCCTTTGCGGAGGTATACCAAAACTGCTGGATAACCGAGATTTGCTGCGGCATTGGCAGAGTGTGCAACTTGAACTAAACTCGCTACATTGGGTTGCGGCAAAATATTTCTGGTAAAAAATACATAATATTTAGACATCGTAATTGGTAATTGGTAATTGTTGACTGTGCAGACTGTTGAGTAATGACTACTGACTGCTGACAACTGCCAACTGCCAACTGACTACTTTTTAACAGCGTGACGCTTAATAATATATTCTATAGATTCTAAAGTCTTGACAATATTAGCAGCAGAGTCATATGATTTACTGATAAACTCGTCTCTTTCTTCGGAAGAGTCTCCCATTTCATCTACTAGCACTGTGAGGAAATTTATCATGAAATTCAGGCTAGTGCGAATTTCGTAAGAACCTCTAATTAGAGCTTCATCGCGAGCGCTGTCTTCGGCAAATTGCACTGAATACAATTTAGTGTACTCACCTCCTTTTGCTAGCAATTCTTTGTGGGAACCCATTTCTACTACTTGTCCGTCCTTGATCACGGCGATTTTGTTGGCTTTTTGGACTGTGGAGAGGCGATGGGCGATGACCAAGGTTGTGCGATCGCAGCTCAATTTCTCGATCGCCGCTTGCACGTATTTTTCCGAAACCGTATCCAGCGAACTCGTTGCTTCATCTAAAATTAAGATTTCCGGGTTTTGCAGCAAAGCTCTAGCAATTGAAATTCTCTGACGCTGCCCTCCCGATAATATCTGGCCCCGATCGCCAATGTGAGTATCCAACCCGTTCTCCAACCGTTCGATAAACTCGTAAGCATTCGCTCCCTTCGCCGCTTCCACAATTTCTGCCTGAGTCGCATCGGGCTTAGCGTAAGCAATATTTTCGCCCACTGAAGCATTAAACAAAAACGTATCTTGGCTAACAATACCCATCGCTTTTCTCAGACTTTTCAGCTCAAAGTCGCGCAAATCCCTGCCATCGATCGAGATCTGACCTTCAGTAGGATCGTAAAATCTCGGCAGTAAATCTGCCAAAGTTGACTTGCCAGAACCCGAAGCTCCTACCAAAGCCAAAGTAGTGCCGCGAGGTAGAAATAAATCAACTTCTTTCAGAAAAAATTTTTCGTTGTTAGGATAACTAAAAGATATTTTATTAAAATGAATTCCCGATTGCAAAGGAGTGTACGGCACAGAACCGTTCCGCATAAAGGGCTTCTTCTTGCGCCTCAAAAATTTATTAACCACCTCTACACTAGCCGATGTACTAGCAAATTGACTGCGCCCGCTATTCAACTGAGAAATTAAAGGAATTAACCTAATAAGTACCAATAAATAGGTTAATAAAATTGTAGAGAGAGACTCTATCTCATTTGCAAATATTGTGCGACCTATAAATACAATCAAAATTATAACTATTAAATTAACAACTTCGTTAATTGGGCCGATCGCCGCATAATTTACCTGAGCCTGAAAATCCGCTTCTTCTCGCCTTTGAATTAAATGCTTGAGCTGCTGATACTCTCTTTTCTCGTTCCCCGTTGACTTGACCAGCCGAATCCCAGTAAGAGTTTCCAGCACCCTAACCGAATAATCTTTCGACATTGCAGAAAGCTGGGAGCCAAAATGCTTGGAACGGTTAATAATATATTGATTTGCCCAAGCAACTAACGCCAGCAAAACTGTAGCTGTCACCGTCAGTTTCCACGAGAGAGAAAGCAGCAGACCCACAAACACCAAAACAGTCATTGAGGTAGTAAACATTGCGATCGCCGTGCTAACTGCACTAGCAGTCCGACCAATCTCTCCGCCCAATATATTAATTAAGTCCCCGACTTTAGTTTGAGAGTAAAACTCTAAATCTACTTTTAACAACAACCGCACACCTGCTTGTCGCAAATCAGAAGTCAGAGAGCGCGTCAGAGAAGTAGCTACTAAAGTATTGATATAACTCGTAACATTTTTCAAAAAAATTGCCAGCACAATCGCCCCGGTCATCAAGATTAAACGCTGATTTTCGGGCAGTCCCTCAAAGGGATGCATCAAAGTTTTAATTAGAGGTGGAGCGCCGCGCAGCTCGATAGCTTCCTCTAAAAAACTTAAAAGCACTGGTACAATTAGAGTAGTGCTGATACCGTTAAATAAAGCGCCAGAAAAGCCCAGCATCACAGTTAAGATAATTCTGCCGGGATATCGTCTGGCATATTTTAGGAGTAGCTTATTGGCAGACATAAAGCATTCCCAGCTAAACAATACGACATATCAAAATATTCTTTAACGACAGCCAGTTTTTCTTCCTCCATTGAGTCGATTTAAAATTACCTTGACATACCTGCAATTATATCTGAGAGTATCGGTGCCATTGCTTGAATGCTATATTTTTTCACACATCTTTCCCGAGCTTTCATTCCTTGCAAATTCGCGGCAGTCAAATTTTGAAATATCCATTGAATTTTTTGTGAAATTTGAGCGGGAGAACTCGGATCGACTAAATAACCAGTTCCCCCTAAAATTGCTGGAATATCCCCCACTCGCGTAGATAAAACAGGCTTAGCCATTGCCATACCATCTGTCAGCTTGAGCGGAAACTGAGCCACGGCTGTGAGAGTTTCTCGCTGAGGAACAACGACAACGTGAGCTGCCGCTACAACCGACGGCATCATCTCGACTGGAAACTTTGGCAGTTTAACAATCCAACGCCCCCATTGTTTCACAAGTTTATCATCATAATCATCATAAGGGCTTCCGCCAACGATCGCTAATTTTAAATCGGGTTCATTTAACTGTTCGAGGGCCATCAAAACATCCTCAACACCTTTGTGAGGTCGCGGCGCACCGGGAAACATTAAGATTCTATAGCCGGACAAGCCATAACGCTGTCTGCTCAATTCAGGATTGTATTTAGCAGGGTCGAACATTGCAGTATCCTTGCCATTAGGCATATATACACCACCAAAACGCTGTTTTAAAAACTCAGTATCAACGGTGACTGCATCAGCACGGTGGATTAGACTTTCCATCCACTTGAGATAGAGGGGATGATCTGGTTCTCTCAATTGACCGTTGTGTTTAAAAATATCTCGATAAAGTTGTTTGAAAGAGGGACGGTATTGCCATTCATCTCCACCGTACCAGCTCAGTTCCCAGTCGTCTATATCTAAAATTATAGAGTGGCGAGTCGCCAGTTTTTTTAGCAGCGATAAACCCAAGCTTGTAGGTTTAGGTTTGACTGCATAAATAATATCCCCATCTATTTTTTTCCAAAGTTTTTGAGCATCCATCAAAAACCCCGGATAATTTTGAGCTGGTATGGCACATACCGGGATGTCTCTGGGAGGAATAGCATACAAGTCCTTGCCAAACTGAAATCCCACTACTTCTACATCACATTTAAGCTCGATCAGGACTTGAGCTAAAAGAAAAGCACGAATTGCACCTCCTCCTGACAAATCGCTCACTACTAATGAAACTTTTACTGAGGATTTTGTTGAAAACATTTGTTTGATTTTCCTGGTTAACCGAGCTTTTGTCAAGGCGAGGGGGACTTGCGCGATCCCTGAGCAAAGAAACCGGGTTTTTAACCAGAGAAAAGGGCAGCAACGAAGTATTTTGGTAAAAACAAACCAGTGATGCACCCAGGACTGTTATTCAAGCCAGTAATACTTATTATAGGTAAATTTTTGGATAGGTTGAGGCTAATTTTTTTTGTATTGTTGCCTAAATTTTGTTGCTTTTGATGGAGATGGTTAACCAACTTTAATTATTTTAAACGCCAAGGATTGTTAAGTTGATTTGGTAAAAATATTTTAGCCGTGCGATCGACTATTCTAGTAAAGAGCGATCGCGTCACGTTCTTGGCGTACTGAGGGCGGTAAGGATAAGTGCAGTGCATTACTTTAATCGGTTTGTCGATCGCATAAATTTCCTTCCACTTATCCAAGAAGTTGTAAACAGGGGACAAAGTTGTCATTTTCGGTTTCACAGATTCAACAGCAGCCGCAAAAGCACCCTGGTCTTTTAAGAGTAGCACATTTTGATGTGCTACTACCATCTCGAAATATTTCTTAAAGTTTGTGAACAATTCCTGAGTTTTACTGCTTTTCGTAAAAGCGATAAATCCGCCATTGTATTGAATGCTATTTTCATTTAGCGGCAACCCGACAGACTGCAAAGTGGACAGAATATCCTGTTTGACTCTTAATAAATTTGCAGCTTTAGCAATCGCAGGCTGCACATCTTCCGTCACCAACAAATCCACCCCGTCAAGAAAATCAAAAACCTCATCTATTGGCGACAGCAAACAAATATCACAATCCATATAAATAGTTTTCTCAAACAGAGATTCCCCGTACAAAGCCAGCTTAGCTAGCCGCGACGCTAAAACAGGATTTTCGTGAGACGGTGCAGGTTTCAATATGACATTTCCGAACACCTGAAGTAAAGGGTATAAAATTTGAGGAACTCTATCTATTAAAACAATAATGGGTTCGCGGTGAAACTTCCTGACAGAAGCCAGAAAATGAACGCAATCCTGGAAAGAGTAAAGACCAGTTAAAATAGTGATAAATCCCTTAACTGCTAATTTATTTGAATTCATTAATTTACTTATTGATTTACTTATTTACCGAGCGTGTGTCCACTCCCAAAAGCTCTCACTCCAGTCATCTCGAGCGTGAAAAACTCCTTGCCATTCATAAAAATGTACAAAATCTTTTAGGTTAATTGTTTTATGGACATTTGCGATCATGTAAAGAGGTTTATCTCCATAAAAAGAAGCCCACATAGTATAACTGCTAGGCGGCCCGACAACATAGTCGCACTCAGCCAAAGCATACATATCTTCTATTAAATGACCGCTGCCAAATCCACAGTTAAAATTATCAAATAAACTCGAATTTTGCGGAAGAATATTAGAACAAATCAAAAACTTTATTTTTTTCCCTTCAAATAGCCTTACCACCGAATTCATGACTTCTAAATATTGCTCTGTTGTGTAAAAGTATCTCCCGTTTTGATGCTGAGCATAATCCCCTTGACGAATGTGAATTCCGACGAGCATATCAGAGTTATTTTTTAAATTAAATATCAAACGATCTACATTGATTCTATATCGCTCTAATGGTGCCAAGTATGCTCTAATCTGGTCGGCGTACTTGTGTAACTTGGGGACATCTTCTACAAACCAGCCATCTCGAAATAGCCAGCCTTGAAAACAAACTATTGAACCTTGCTTGATTTGTTCAATATCCTGATATTTTAGCCAACTAAAAGGTTCTTTTCGGGTTATTTCTTGCGTTTTTAATATTTTTTTGTTGCTTAAATATTTAATAAAATTATAATATTTGCTTCTGACAAAATTGTTACCTGCTGCGGTAAAATATGGAGGAGGATAACAACACAAAAAATCACCAGCGGTTCCCACAAAGAATTCTGCATATTCGTCAAAAGCAGGATTGAGAACAGTCAAATTATGCTCGATCGCCCAAGCAATGAAATTAGCAAAAAGCAGCAGTCGGTTGCCGAGTTGTCCCGATTTAGCAGATATTATTAGCATATTGTATTTTTGGGGCGGGCGGGACGCCCACCCCACAATAATTCAATCAAACTTTGCTGTAATGGTAAGGTGGGCAATGCCCACCCTACATACTAAGAGTTGTGGCGTTTTTGGTGCCACTGCCAAGCATGGGAGATAATGTTCTTAATGTCGGGATATTCGGGAGACCAACCCAAGGTTTTGATGGCTTTCTCGCTGCTGCCAACCAAAGCAGGCGGGTCTCCAGGACGGCGATCGCACTCAACAGCCTTAATCTCTTTTCCCGTCACTTGGCGAGCCGTTTCTATCACCTCTTTCACCGAAAACCCGCCGCCGTTGCCCAAATTAAAGAAATCAGATTTGCCACCATTGAGCAAATATTTTAATCCCAAAATGTGAGCCGATGCCAAATCGTTAACGTGAATGTAATCCCGAATGCAAGTACCGTCAGGAGTATCGTAATCCGTGCCAAAAATCGAGATAGAATCTCGTTTACCCAAAGCAGCGAACAACACCAGCGGGATCAGGTGAGTTTCTGGATTGTGATCCTCTCCTATTAACCCGTTCGGATCGGCTCCAGCCGCGTTAAAATAGCGGAAACAAACAGACTTGAAATTGTACGCAGCGTCAAAATCCGACAAAATCCGTTCTACCATTAACTTAGTAGCACCGTAGGGATTAATCGGGTTTTGTGGGTGGTCTTCTGTGAGCGGAATTTTCTGCGGTACGCCGTAAGTCGCGCAAGTAGAAGAAAAAACCAATTTATTCACCCCAGCACCAATCATTGCTTCCAAAAGGGTAATAGTGCCGATGACATTGTTGCGGTAATATTTAGCTGGGTCGGTAACAGATTCGCCCACGTAAGCGTATGCAGAAAAGTGCATTACCGCATCAATTTTGTGCTTAGCGAACAGGTTGTCGAGAAGAGTGCGATCGCTCGTATCGCCAACTACCAACTCGACCTGCAAAGCCTGATCTACTATATCTCGGTGACCGTAAACTAAATTATCCAAAATCACCACACCGTAACCGGCGTTTTTCAGTGCTAATACCGCGTGAGAACCTATATATCCAGCTCCACCCGTCACCAAAATAGTTTCTTTTTCTGCACTCATTTTCTTCTGCCTGTTTTTATAGCTGGGATTGCCAAGAGCCTTGTTAATTTGAGACTTCCACATCTGACGCTTTCACACTCCGCGTGAGCCGGAGAATTCAAGCGAAATATATAGGCTTTGCTGTGCCCGACGGGACGCTCGCACTCCTAAAAAACGCTTTTTACACTCCAGACAGATGCTGAGGGAGCAAGTCTTTCTGTTCAATCGATAAACTTGAGGCGACCAATTTGGATATAATCAAATATCCGATTGATTTGATGTCGATCCTCTTCTGAAATTTTATCATCTGAGAGGAGAGCAGAAGTCAAAAATAAATGTTCCCGGCGAGTGATATTGCCAGACGCTACAATCCGATCGACCATTTGAGAAATTGTTAAGTTCGATTTGTGGTGAGATGTTCGCATTTATTCGATCGCTTTTATGTCACAATAGGTAAATTAGATTGCCGTTCTTGACCAAAAAAAAATGATGCGTACCCGACTGCAAATCAATTTGCTCAACAGCAAAAATAACGTATCAGAGTTTTACTTCCAAAGATAGATGTGCGCACTTGATAATTCGGCATTCAGTCTTCCGATAGCGTTCAGACTAATTTAATTATATAATATTTTTCCTAGAGAGGCAGTTTTCTATGCAGGTTTATCGGCTTCCGGTACTGTCGGACAATTACATTTTCTTGCTGCACGACCCCGATCGCCGCACAGCAGCCGTTGTCGATCCAGCGCAAGCAGAGCCGGTCTTGGAGCAACTGATCTCGCTCGGAGCCGAATTAACCGCAATTTTCAATACGCACCACCACAGCGACCACGTAGGCGGCAACCAGCAACTGATCGATCGCTTTCCCCAAATTAAAGTTTACGGCGGCGCCCAAGACCGAGGCAGAATACCCGGACAGCAAGTGTTTTTACAAGCGGGCGATCACGTTGAATTTGCTGGCAGAAGCGCCGAAATCTTCTTCGTACCCGGCCACACAAAAGCTCACATTGCCTACTATTTCCCCCCCAGCAACCCAGGGGAAACCGGCGAGTTGTTCTGCGGCGACACTTTATTTGCTGGAGGCTGCGGCAGACTATTTGAAGGCACTCCCGCCCAAATGTTAGCCTCCCTCGGGCAACTGCGAAACTTGCCCGACAATACAAGAGTTTGGTGCGCCCACGAATACACCCTGAAAAACTTGCAATTTGCCATCAGCGTAGATGGCGACAATTCCGATCTGCAGCAGCGCTTGGACTCCGTCAAGGAAGCGCGCAGTCGATCGCAACCTACAATACCATCATCGATCGGCCTCGAAAAAAGCACAAACCCATTTTTGCGCTGGGATTTTCCCAACCTCCAATCAGCCACCAACACCCACGATCCAGTGCAAACCTTCGCTCGATTGCGCGGCATGAAAGATCGGTTTTGACCTTAACGTTTTTTTCTCTTCAGGTAACTCTTAAACTTGAGTATCGGTTCCCTCAACCACTCGTCAATTCTTCTGGATTTTATCTTAAATCTCGACATCCCCTTAAGCTTATTTGGAATTTTTTCCACTTCGTCCTTAAACGGTGTCTGAGACAACATATCGAGCCATAATTGATTGGGGGCGGAGCTTTCCCACGGTTTCGGTCTCGCCATAAAGTGCATCACTTGAGTTGACATATCTTTAGTATTGGGGTTGTTCCATATTAGCTCTAATTGCTTCCACCTTCCTGCTAAAAATGAATTTAATGTACCCTGATCGTGATCGACCCAAAGGTTTGATTGAGCGTTTTTCATCAACTTTTCGGACAGTTGATCTTCCTCCCAAAGCTTCATGTTGTAAACTAAAACGCCACTATTTAAATAAGGGTTTCGATCTTGAGAATTGTTCGGATTTCCAAACTGGTCGGGTGCGGCTGCTATCGGCATTGTTTGAAGATCTAGGTTCCACAGCGGCTCTAAACTTCCCAGAACGATCACGTCGCTGTCGAGCCAAATCAGCCTTTCTGTTTCCTTGGTATATTTTCGCGGCTCCAATTTAACGTAAGGAAGTTTAGAACCTGCCATCGAAAGAAGTTGGTCGTATTTAGATTGCAAGTCTTGCCATTCAATCTTGTATTTGCAGCAATTCTGTAACTGTTTTTTTTGCTGTGGATTTATGTCTGTAGATACAATGCTAATTTTTACCTGCTCCTGTCCAGATTTACTAGCATTCAGATCTATAGACTTAAGAAGTGCTGCTAACCCCAGAATATAGTTGCGATCGCCGGCGGTGAATATGTGCATAGAATTAAGTTGGTGAAATTAACAAAGGTAAAATGCGCGCGGTCAAACTTGACACAAACGTCGGCACGGCAGGAAGCAGGCGGCCCTGTATAGGGTAAATACGATCGCCCGTTTAACGTTGAGACGAACATAACCTTGCCTAAATTTACGATCTGGTTTACACAAAGAAACCGGGTTTTTAAGTAGGCAGGCGCAAATAAAGTTTACAATGTAACAGAATGTAAGGCGGGCGTAACAAGAGCGATTGCTTCGTTTCACTCGCTGCAAGAGAGGGCTTATGTATTTTCAAGCTTAATCCACTTATTTACCTGTGCGCAAGTTTTATCTGTTCGCGCCCTAAAACCACCAACAGCCGTCGGTAAGATCCAGCAACGCGGAAAACTGATGAGACTGACTGACCTCGCATTTCAAACAGCCAGAAATTGGCCCGTCGCCTGTGCTAAATCTCGCAAGTGGTTAAGACGTGGAACTCTACCATAAAATAAACTGTCCCGAGCTTGACTTCCCAGTAGGACGATCGACATCCCTCTTAGGTTAGATTGTCACCCTGATTAAATCCAAAGTTCCTCTGGTTATTTCCCTATTATAGATGAGCGCGATTGGCTTTGCCAAAAGTAAAACGAGCGTTGTTAGAAACCGATGCAAAATCCACGCAATACTGAACTCCAACCCAAAATCGACCCCTCTGTTTCAACGGATTCTAACAAACCGCTCTACCCAGGCGCGCTTTTGCCAACAGATGTAGGGATGCTTCTGCAATTAGCAGATGGTAGCATTCAGGGGTGCAATTCTCACGCCCAGGAGCTGTTGGGGATGACAGCACAACAGATGCAGGGCTGCACTTCAATAAATAGTCTGTGGCATACTGTGCATGAAGATGGCTCGGATTTTCCTGGCGAGACGCATCCGGCGATGGTGGCGCTGCAAACCGGGCAACCATGCTCAAATGTCATCATGGGCTTTTATCAGCAACAGGGAGAATTGATTTGGTTGACGCTCAATTCTCAACCTTTATTTCAGGGAGATCGATCGACTCCCTATGCGGTAGTAACAACCTTCACGGAGTTCGCTCAACAAAAGCCCGAACCAGTTTGTAACGCGCCCGCGCCACAACTGTCAGACACCCTCGAAAGTATTTCGGACGGGTTCTTTGCTTTGGATCGAGACTGGCGATTTACCTACCTCAATTCGCAAGCGGCGCGGTGGCTGAATCGAGCATCGAAAGATTTGATTGGCAACTGCGTTTGGGAAGAGTTTCCCGAATCAGTGGGCAGTTTGTTTGAGTTCACATCTTGCACCATTCTCAAGAACGGGCAAGATGCCCGTTCCACAAAAGATGAATTTTCTTGTGGAACAGGCATCTTGCCTGTTCGGGAACAAGTTACGGTTAGTTTTGAATCTTTTTATCCGCCGCTCAATGCTTGGTATGCGGTACGAGCCTATCCGATCCCATCGGGACTAGCCGTTTATTTTCAAGATGTGACCGAGCAGAAGGCGGCTCGGGCTGTTTTTATTCAACAAGCGCAAACGGCACACCAACAACTAGCAGAAATCGAGGCGATTTATGCTAGTGCGCCGATCGGACTTTGCTTTATCGATACCGAGTTGCGGTTTGTCCGCCTCAACGATCGGCTAGCAGAAATTAACGGAGTTCCAGCCGCCGCCCACATCGGCAAAACATTGCGCGAAATCTTACCAGAAATGGCAGATGATTTAGAGCCTCTTTACCAACAAGTTATTGAAACTAAAGTTCCCCTCCAACAGCTCGAAGTTCGCAGGACGAACTCAGCACAGCCGGGAGTGGAACAGGATTGGCTGTTGAGTCTCTATCCGCTCAGGGCCGAGGACGATCGCGTGTTGGGCGTGAATGTGACGGTGCAGGAAATTACCGATCGCAAAGCTACCCAAAAAGAAATTCAACGGCTCAACCAGGAACTAGAGCGACAAGTTAATGAACTGCAATCGATACTTGATGCTGTACCCGTTGGCATTACGATCGCCCGCGACCCCCAGTGTAAAGTAATTCGCGCTAACCGATTTGCCCAGGCGATGTTGATAGTGCCGCCCGATACCAATGTTTCTGGAACCGGAGAGCAAGCCTGGGCCCTTCCGTTTAGACGATTCCGCAACGGAGAAGAAATTCCGGGAGAACAACTGCCGATGCAACTGGCCGTGGCGAACGGCGTCGAAGTGCGAGATGTGGAAATTCAAATGGTGCGATCGGACGGGGTAGCCTTTGATTGGTTGGTGAATGCGGTGCCGTTATTTGACGAGCAGGGCGCAGTTCGCGGCTCTGTGGCAGCGTTTATGGATATTAGCGATCGCAAACAAGCTCTTGCTGCTTTGCACCGCTCCCAGGAACGCTATCGCACTTTGTTTGATTGCCTAGACGAAGGCTTTTGCATCATCGAAATGCTGTTTGACGACAACGACAAGCCGATCGATTACCGCTTTTTGGAAGTCAATCCGGCTTTCTTGAAACAAACCGGACTCGAACAAGCTGCAGGTAAAACGATGCGACAGCTCGTTCCAGATCACGAAAATTATTGGTTTGAGGTGTACGGCAAAGTCGCGCTCACGGGGGAGTCCTTGCGCTTCGAGCACGGCTCGGAAGTCATGAACCGCTGGTTCGAGGTTTTGGCGTTCCGCACTCCTGAGCCGCAAAGCCGACAAGTCGCCTTACTTTTCAAAGAAATCACCGATCGCAAACAATCGGAGAATCTGCTGCGGCAACAGGAAGAGCAACTGCGGCTGTTCGTCAAACATTCGCCTGCGGGGGTGGCGATGTTTGACCGCCAGATGCGGTATATGCTGGTGAGCGACCGCTGGCTGGCAAGTTACGGACTCGGCACTCAAAACATTGTGGGCCGATCGCACTACGACATCTTTCCGGATTTGCCCGATCGTTTCAAACAAATCCACCAGCGCTGTCTGGCGGGAGCAGTCGAAATCTGCCCTGAAGATCGGGTTCCCCGCCCTGAGGGCTGCGTCGACTGGGTGCGCTGGGAAATTCATCCTTGGCGAACCAACACCAATGAGATTGGCGGCATCATGATTTTTTGCGAAATCATCACCGAGCGCAAAAACGCTGAACTCGCGGCGGGCGCGGCTTCCCAGCAAGTCAGCAATATTATAGAAAGTATTACCGATGCCTTTATGGCGCTCGATTCACAATGGCGCTATACCTACGTTAATGCCACAGCAGAAAAACTGCTTTCTCGATCGAGAGCCGACTTGTTAGGTCGATCGATCTGGGAGGTATTCCCCGCCGAGAAAGAATCAAATTCAAGGTCATATCAAGAATTTCATCGAGTCGTTAACGAGCAAGTTTCTGTCAAGTTTGAAGAGTTCTCGCCGTCGCTCCAGATGTATATAGAAGTAAGCGCCTATCCTGCGGCCGAAGGACTTACGGCTTATTGGGGCGATATTAGCGATCGCAAACGCACTGAAGAAGAACTGCGGCAAAAGAATGCGATTTTGAACCTGATTAACGAGTCAGCGCCCACGCCAATTTTTGTCAAAGATCGAGAAGGACGGATTATTTATGCAAATCCAGCCACGCTGGACGTACTGGGAAAACCTGCAGCTGAAGTAATTGGCCGGCGCGATCGCGATTTATACCCAATAGCAGAACTTGGAGCCACAGTCACGGAAAACGATCGGCGCATTATGGAATCTGGAGAAACAGAAGTCGTCGAAGAATCTCCCGATGGCATTCGGACATTTGTGGCAATGAAAGCTCCCTACCGCAATCAGGCGGGAGAAGTCATCGGCCTGATTGGCATCTCCAGCGACATCACAAATCGCAAACGAGCAGAAGTCGCCCGGGAAGAACAAACTAAGTTACTGCAAGTAATCATTGACAGCATTGGTGATGGCTTGATTTTGGCCAACCAACAAGGGGAGTTTGTGCTGTTTAACAGAGCCGCCGTGCGGATATTCGGTCAGCTATCGAATGAAAAATCTTGTGAGGAATGGTCGAGCACTTACGGGCTATTTTTGCCAGACAAAAACACTCTCTTCCCCGACGCTGAACTACCTCTAGCCAGAGCAATCAAAGGTGAATATGTCAATGATGTAGAGGTATTTGTCCGCCGCGAAGATTCCGAAGATCGCTGGATCAGTATCAGCGGTTATCCGGTAGTTGATGCTAGCAGTGAAATCAAAGGCGGAGTGATTGTCTGTCGGGATATCACAGAACGCAAACAAGCAGAAGCAGCGATGCAAGAAAGCGAAGAACGATTCCGCAATATGGCTAACAACGCTCCCTTTATGGTATGGGTAACAAACTCCACAGGCTATTGCACTTTCTTGAGCGAAAGCTGGTATGACTTCACAGGTCAAACTGAGGAAACAGGTTTGGGATTGGGTTGGGTAAACGCGGCGCATCCAGAAGACCGAGAACAGGCCAAAAATGCGTTCTTGACCGCCAACGAACGCCAGGAACCGTACCGCGTAGAATTTCGCCTCCGGCGCCAGGATGGCGGATATTCTTGGGTGATCGATGCGGCTGCTCCCAGATTTACCGAAAGGGGACAATTTGAGGGTTATATCGGCTCTGTTATCGACATTACAGAGCGCAAACAAGTCGAAACCGAGCGCGATATGGTTCTCCAATTAGAACAAACTGCCCGCGCGGAAGCCGAGCGAGCTAACCGCATTAAAGACGAGTTTCTGGCGGTGCTTTCTCATGAGTTGCGATCGCCTCTGAATCCGATTTTAGGCTGGTCGCAACTGCTCGTCGGCGGCAAGCTGAACAGGCCTCAAACTGCTAAGGCTTTTGAGACGATCGAGCGCAACGCCAGGCTGCAATCTCAATTAATCGAAGACTTGCTTGACGTGTCTCGGATTCTGCAAGGGAAACTCAGATTGAATGTCGCTCCGGTGAATCTGGCAACTATTATCCCGTCTGCGGTGGAAACCGTGCAATTAGCAGCCCAAGCAAAAAAAATTCAAATTAAAACAATTTTAAGTCCCGATGTCGGGCAAGTTGTCGGCGATACAAGTCGCTTGCAGCAAATTGTCTGGAATTTGCTGTCAAACGCGGTGAAATTTACGCCCGAAGGCGGTCAAGTTGAAGTTCGATTAGGCAAAATCGAACACCAAGCTCAAATTCAAGTCATAGACACTGGTAAAGGCATTCTTCCCAATTTCTTGCCTTATGTTTTTGACCATTTCCGACAAGAAGATGGCGCCACAACTCGCAAATTTGGCGGCTTGGGATTGGGATTGGCGATCGTCCGCCAACTGATCGAACTTCACGGCGGAACGGTGTTTGCAGAAAGCGCAGGAGTTGGTCAAGGAGCGACGTTTACGGTGAGATTACCGCTATTAAATGATGATTCTAGAAGGCAGGAGGAGGAAGAACGTCATGGGGGTGCTAGTCCCGATCTCTCATCCTTGCCACTAGCTGGATTGAGAATTTTGGTGGTAGATGATGAACTCGACTCGCGAGATTTTGTCGCTTTTGTGCTTGAGGAAGCGGGTGCAGAGGTGATTTCGCTGTCATCTGCTGCTGAGGCGCTAGAGTCGATCGAACAAACTGCACCGGATTTGCTCGTCAGCGACATCGGAATGCCCCAGATGGACGGATATATGTTGATAAATCGTATCCGCACTCAGCTTGCGCCTGAGTATCGGCAGTTGTTGGCGATCGCCTTAACGGCCTATGCTGGAGAAGCGAACGAGCGCCAAGTTTTGCAAGCAGGATTTCAAAAACACTTAGCCAAGCCGATCGATCCGACCCAGTTAGTTGCTACTGTAGCGCGATCGATCGTCGCCCAGCGCCTTGAAAATAAAGCCTGAGCGATCGGTAAGACATTGCACTGTAGTTGATTTGGCTCATTACAGCACCCCTGTTTGGCGTAATTTCAAACTGAATTTGCCCGTTAAAAATATTATCCCTGTTTCTTCCCTCGAACCTGGAATCTCGAACCTCGAATCTCAACATCCATCCGTTAAATCCGTTAAATCCGTTACATCCGCTACATAATCCGTTGCCGAACTTCCTTGCGATCGCCCCTCAAACTTCGCTATTATAAAAAGTTGCAGTTAAAACCCCAGAAGCAACGATCATGGCCAAGCGCGTCCAATTAGTTTTAAATAAAGATGTCAGCAAACTCGGAAAAGCTGGCGACGTAGTAGAAGTAGCCCCGGGCTACGCCCGCAACTACCTAGTACCCCAAGGAATGGGATTTAGAGCCACTCCGGGCATTCTCAAGCAAGCAGAGCGCCGCCGTGAAGAAGAAAGAGTACGCCAGCTAGAGCTCAAGCAGCAAGCTGAAGTCCGCAAAACCGCCCTCGAATCGGCTGGGCCTTTCATCATCTCCAAGCAAGTTGGCGAAGCAGACGCGATTTTTGGTACAGTTACCAACCAAGAAGTAGCAGAACTGATTTTCAACTCTACCAGTCAAGAAGTCGATCGGCGCGGCATCACCCTACCGGAAATTCGCCAAACTGGTACATACAAAGCTGAAATCAAACTACACGCAGAAGTTACCGCCGAAGTTGATATTCAAGTTGTTCCGATGTAATTAAGAGTCATCAGTCATTAGTCATTAGTCATTAGTTGTTAGTCATTAGTTGTTAGTCATTAGTTGTTAGTCATTAGTTGTTAGTCATTAGTTGTTAGTTGTTAGTCATTAGTTGTTAGTCATTAGTTGTTAGTCATTAGTCATTAGCTAAGAACTGAGTACCGCTAACTAAGAAGTGAGTAACGCTAACTAAGGACTGAGGACTGCTAACTTGCAGATTTAAAACTGAGGACTAATCACTGGCAACTAATAACTATAGGATTTACGCAAAAAATGGTTGAAGGCGCTATAGGTAGGAATAAGGTGCGCCCATAAGCAGCCTACAGATAGAGTTGGTGCGTAAGTCCTAAACTAATGACTAATAACTAATGACTGATGACTAATAACTAATGACTAATGACTAATAACTAATGACTGATGACTAATGACTAACAACTAATGACTGAGGACTATTGACTAATGAGCGATTTGATGCCGACAAATATAGAGGCAGAAGAAGCAATTTTGGGCGGGATTTTAATTGACCCCGAAGCTATTTCCCGAATTGCCGAACTTCTGCGGCCGGAGTTTTTTGCCATCACCGCTCATCAAGTCATTTATCGATCGGCATTAGGGCTATTTTTACAGGGTCAGCCTACGGATTTAATGACGGTAACAACTTGGCTAACCGACCGCAACCAGTTAGAGCAAGTAGGAGGACTAACTAAATTAGCACAATTAGTCGATCGCACAGTTTCAGCAGTCAACATCGACCAATATGCAGTTTTAGTTGAAGACAAATATCAGCGCCGCAAATTAATCGAAGCTGGCAATAACATAGTACAATTAGGCTACGAGACGGCAGCACCGCTAGAAACAGTCTTAGACCGCGCCGAACAAGAAATTTTCAGCATAACTCAAGAACGTCCGCAACAGGATTTAGTGTCGATCGGCGAAACGCTAAACCAAACATTTCAAGACCTAGAAAATCGCAATGAAGGCCTCACGCTTCCCGGCATTCCCTGCGGTTTTTACGATTTAGATGCTATGACAGGAGGCTTTCAGCGATCGGATTTAATCATCGTTGCAGCTAGGCCGGCGATGGGCAAAACCGCTTTCTGTACCAACATCGCCCATCACATCGCCGCCGGACAGCAGAAATTGCCGGTTGCCGTTTTCAGCTTAGAAATGTCGAAAGAACAGCTAGTGCAGCGTATCCTGTCGAGTGAAGCCAAAATAGAAAGTAACCGATTGCGATCGGGTAGAATCAGTCAAAACGAATGGGAACCAATCAGTACAGCCATTGGCAATTTATCAGAACTACCACTATTTATTGACGATACTCCCAATATTACCGTCACAGAAATACGATCGAAAGTCCGCCGCCTCCAAGCAGAACAAGGCGGAACCCTAGGATTAGTCTTGCTAGATTACCTGCAATTAATGGAAGGTAGCAGCGACAACCGCGTGCAAGAACTATCTCGAATTACCAGAAGTCTTAAAGGTTTAGCCCGCGAACTCAACGTGCCGATTATTGCCTTATCTCAGTTGAGTCGGGGTGTGGAAGCGAGGACAAACAAGCGGCCCATGATGTCTGATTTACGCGAAAGCGGATCGATCGAGCAAGACGCAGATTTAGTAATTATGCTCTACCGCGATGAATATTACAACCCTGATTCCCCCGATCGCGGAATTGCAGAAGTAATTATTACCAAACACAGAAACGGGCCCACAGGAATCATCAAACTATTATTTGACCCCCAATTTACCTGCTTTCGCAATCTGGCATCTCCGAAGCGATCTTAAATTAACCACGGCTTATATTATGTTTGTTGAATTGGCCGTTATAAAATTTTGTCTATCGAGTGGGGCCGAGTTTATAGATATTGTCGATAGGAATGAAAGATTGTTGGTGATATCGTTTCCGGTTGCATCGGAATGATTTAACCGCAGAGGGCGCAGAGAACGCAGAGGGAGAGAATACAGAGATGAATAATTCCGATGCTACCGGATTTGATATAAAACCTGCCCCTACAAATATTGTGGTTAATTTACCAGACGTGATATTACACAGAAACCCGGTTTCTTAAAAAAACCGGGTTTCTAAACACCGTAAAAGTTTTACGTTTAATTAAGTTGAGCTACCTAGCCAGCGATTTTCAACAATTCCACATCAAAAATCAGCGTAGCATCAGGAGGAATCACCCCGCCGGCACCGCGAGCGCCGTAACCTAGTTCAGGGGGAATAATCAACTGGCGGCGCTCTCCAACTTTCATCGTACCGACACCTTCATCCCAACCCTTAATTACTTGACCCACGCCAATTTTGAACTCAAAAGGAGAATTGCGATCGCGCGAACTGTCAAACTTCGTGCCATCCTCCAAAGTTCCAGTGTAGTGCACGACAACCCTCTGGCCGGTTTTTGGAGTCGCCCCATTACCCTCTTTCAATTCAACATATTTCAGACCTGAATCTGTGGTGACAGTTTTCTCAGTATTATCAGTCATGTTATTGCCAGCGATAGTAGCTGGTACCTCTGGTAAAGTAGCATCAGCTACTAGCAAGCTATCTTCTTCCAAAGAAGGCGCTGACAACTTCTCAATAGCAGTCTCGGGTAAAAGATTGTTCAATTCGGCGGCAACTGCTTGGGACCCAGAACCGCCCATTTGAGCGACTATCAAAAACACAAAGCAAACCAGCATTACCCCCAAGCTGACTAGAACTCCTCGCAAAATTAATCCTCCTGATACTTTAAACCGCGATATCTCAGATATCTAAGACATCTAGTACAACAAAAACTACCAAATTTTATCTGAACTTTTCCACCAAAAAAGGGCAGGTGTCAGATAATTTTAAAGGCAAAAGTATGAAGTCAGAATGTGTGTAATTCTACATAAGTGGCTTCTACATAAGTGCCTTTTTGAGCCTTCTGCCTTCGGGTGACAATCTTATCACAAGATAGCCGCGAACCGTCGAGTCCGATCGAACTCAGCGCCAGTTACGGTTTTCTAAATCCCGCATCTGACGTTCAAGACGATCGAGCCTTCCCCGCAACTCATCCATTTCGGACTGTCGGGGAACTCCCATATCTTGCAGGATATTCCGTAGTTGCCGCTGCAACTGCGTATCCCAATTGCCCTGCTCGGACTTGAGCTGCTCGGTCATGTCATCGACAAAGGTTTTGGCTTGCTCGGAATTGATTTTGCCATCTTTGACCCATTGCTCGCTGACCTCCTGCAATTTCTCGGCCACCAGGGAGGTAGTACCAATGCCGAACATTACCAGTTGTTTGAGTAAGTTGCTATTGTTATCCATATATTTTTCCTACTGTTTGCCCCTTCATACCCGATCGGCTCAGGTCGCCTGCTGTCGCTGCCAAACCATCTGTACACTTAAAGTTACATCAGCGCTGACCTACCTTTCTATTTTGGAGCATCCAGCCGCCTGATGGCGAGTCGAGCGTGTCGATCAGCGTTCGGTAAACCCGCTAATGAGCTACCGACAAAATTACCCAATCACCTGCTGTCTATGCCTGATTGCCCCCGCTGTCACCAACCTGTAGACGCCCGAGCGATCGCCTGTGCGCACTGCAAAACCCCTCTCAAGGCTTTCGGTCATCCGGGTATCCCCCTTTATCGATCGCCACCCGAAGAATTTCTGTGCACTACCTGTATTTATCACGAAGACGACACTTGCAACTACCCCCAGCGTCCCTTTGCCAAAGAATGCACGCTTTATCACGATCAAGCTGAGCCGCTTGTGCCACAGACGAGCCGTTACATCAGCGGTGGCTGGTCACAATCAATCAAAAATTGGTGTCAGCGCCATCTCGTTTGGTTAGCTTTATTAGGTTTAATTATTATTAGCATTGCTCTGTCGATTTAATCGGATTGTACAAAGCGTAGTATAGAGATATCTCTGTTAATCTGGGTTGCTCTGTTATTCTGTAAATTATTCATGAGTTACGTATTCGGCATCGACGGCGGCGGCACTAAAACTATCTGCATCTTAATGGACGAAAACCACCTTGTTTTGGGACGAGGCGAAGCAGGGCCGTCAAATTATCAAACGCTGGGAATTGAGACAGCAAAACAATCGATCCAATTGGCGATCGAACGAGCAGTTATGTCCGCTAATATCGACGCTGTGGGTAATCTCAACATAGAAGCAATTGGTCTGGGACTAGCAGGCGTCGGGCGTCCCAAAGATCTTGAAATAGTGCAATTTGTAGTGCAGAACTTGCAGTTGACGAATACTTTACCAGTAACCCAATCATTCCTGCCCAGAAATATAGTAATTTGCAGCGACTGCGCGATCGCACTTGCTGGCGGCACGGGCTATCCAGTGGGTATCACCGTTATTTCAGGAACCGGTTCGATTGTTTTCGGGCAAAACAGTCAAGGGAAAACTAAACGAGTCGGCGGTTGGGGATATATTTTAGGCGATGAAGGCAGCGGATATGACATCGCCATTGAGGGTTTGCAAGCTGCTTTGAAGTTCTATGACGGACGCGCCGAGTTTACAGCACTTGCGGAAAAATTTCAAAACCATTTAGGCCTAAATCACCTAGAAGAATTGGTAGAAGTCGTTTACCGGCGCGGTTGGGGAGTGAAAGAAATTGCAGCTTTGGCGCCGATTGTCGATCGAGCCGCAGTAGAGGGCGATCGCGTCGCTGACGGCATTATCAATAGTGCTGTGGCAGAATTAACCTCTTCAACAAAAATAGCCATTTCAGCGCTATTTAACCAAACAGAAGAATTTGAAATTGTGCTCATAGGAGGTGTGTGGGGTGGCGAGGCAAATTGCCGGGGTCGGTTTGAAGCGGCAATAAGTGCGATCGCCCCAAAAGCTAAGGTAATTTCGCCCCGATACGAACCAGCTTTCGGTGCTGGATTGTTAGCCTTAAACGCTCTCAACAATTAATTGTTGACTGTTGACTGTTGACTGTTGACTGCTGACTGTTGACTGTTGACTGTTGACTGCTGACTGCTGACTAATGACTAATGACTGTTGACTGCTGACTAATGACTAATGACTAATGACTATCTTCCTTATCTTCCCGATCGCCCCTGTCTTGCGGATTTTCTCTCTTTTTCCAAATATTAAAATTCTGGATTATCTACCTTATCTTCCCAACTTGTAGAATTCCAGCCTGCCATAATTAAAACATCAGATGAATGCGAAACCAGAAACTAATTTAGCATTAGTGCGTTCCTAAGTAAACCAAAACTGCAGCAAGGAGACAATTCCTATGATTACTTCTCAAAAATGGCGTTCAGCAACAGCAGCCATCCTCGCACTGGGCATTACAGTTGGAACCAGCGCGCCGCTGGTGGTAGCTACTCCCGCAGAAGCTCAACAACGAACTTCACAATTTGATAGCATCCGAATTCCGTCGGGCAGTGTAATTCCAGTTAGCTATGAAAAAGACAAAATAGTTGTCACCCGCGAAGAAACTGCACCTTTAACTTTAACAGTAGCGCGAGACATCCGCACCGATCAAGGCAGAGTATTAATCCCCGCAGGCAGCCAGATAGTCGGGGCATTGCAACCTGTCAGAAGAGGCAATCAAATGGGTACTCAATTTGTTGCCAGAGAGTTAATTATCAGCCGCCGCCAACGCTATCGGATTGACGGAACTTCAGGAATTATTACCAGAACCGAAAGAGTCCAAAAAGGTAGTAGCACAGGTTCATTAGCGCAAGGTGCAGCATTGGGTGCAGCTGCAGCAGCAGCACTAGCAGGCATTACCGGCGACAAAGCGATCGCGACTGAAGAAGTATTGGGAGGCGCTGGGATCGGCGCTTTAGCTGGTGCATTGTTGGGGCGGCGCAGCGTTGACGTGATCGTGATTCGCCCGCAACAAGATTTGGCAGTAAGATTGCGATCGGACATCGTACTCCGCTAATATTGGGATCTTCCGATTAATTATTTGCAGTAAAACATTGTCGATCGCTAACTTGTGGTCTCCCGATAATTGGCTAGGCATACTGTTAAGGTTGTGCCTAGCCATGTTTGTTGGCGGAATTATTGGATGGGAGCGCCAACTCAGAAATAAACCAGCGGGATTGAGAACTCATATGCTAGTAAGTATGGGTTCTGCACTGTTTGTTTTAATACCGCTGGCAATGGGTAAAAATCAAAACGGACTAGATGCTGTAGAGCGCGTAATTCAAGGCATTACTGCCGGGATTGGGTTTTTGGGAGCCGGAGAAATCCTGCGGCAAAGTCAACAGGAAATAGGCAAAGTAGAAGTTCACGGCCTCACCTCTGCCGCCGCTATTTGGGTGTCAGCAGCTTTAGGAACTGCGGCAGGATGCGGGTTGTGGCAACTGGCATTAATTGGCGCTTTAATGTCGCTGTTTGTTCTGAGAGTAATTAAAAAGTTAGAGCGTCGGAGTCGGAAATAGTCTCAGTCCATCGATTTTAGATTTTAGATTTTAGATTTTAGATTTTAGATTTTAGATTGAAGCATTGACCACGGATAAATTCGGGGGGCAAGTTTCATCGGATACACGTTTTTTATTTCTGGACGGATGAATCCGGGGGCTTGTATCCTGGATGCTTTCGGTCATTATATAATGTCTGGTAAAATAACCCTTATAAAGTTTATAGTGACGACGGAAGTCCGAGGGAGTTTTATGAGGACTAAAGTCCAATGGCACTGAAAAAGGCTTAATCACACCCGCAGTTTAGCTTTCAAGACAGAGCGAGGTTCCTGCATTCGAGGATACGGTTTCGGCCTGCGTTTCAAAACTCTAGGTTCAGAACGCTCAGGTCGAATCGTAAGTAAATTAGTTGCCACCTGTTCCAAAAGTAATTGACGCCATTGTCGCTGTTGGCGTTTTCCTGTAGTTGCCAACAGCGTCAATAACAAATTAAACTGCTGCCTGGTTGATTGGAATGAGAGTTGAAAAACTGTATTTTCTGACGAAGATACAGCCTGCCACATAATGGTACGTAATAAAGTGTAAGCTAATAAGTGTGTCCAGATTTCTTTTCTCACCATCACCGGAGTTTTAGCTGTTAACATCTCCATTTTTAACCTGGTTTTGAGATAGCGTAAATTGACTTCGGCTGCCGACCAACGAAACCCATATAAAAAAGTCAAGTTTTCAACAGTGTACCGTTTGGCATCCACCAATGTTGTCACTACAATGATACGCTCAGCTCTGAAGCCGCGGCGCTTAATTCGCCATACTTCCCGGACGATGAAACTAGAAGGCAATGCCTCGAATTCCTCAAAAGTCATGTGGTTGGGACACTGTTGGGGCTTATTCCAGACGACTTTGTGAGCGCCAATTCCCAACTTTTTTCCCCGCCCTTAAGTCAGTTTTACGGAGATGATTTTTACGGAAAACAGCATCTGCTCCTTGCTGTTTTACCAAAACTAAATCGACATAATTACCATAAGCTTGAGCTGCCAATATCACATCATCGGGGACTAAATTTGCATAAATCAAACGGCTGATCACAATCTCACTGCTCGCTTTCGGAAGCTATGCCAGCGGATACCACAGCCAAGCGTGAGCAATGAAAAGAGTACCACTATTTTAGCGATGGTCCATCCACACCCAGCTTTTTGATTGCTCTGTTGCGGATACTCGGCTTGATTAGCAGCAGTATCATTCATCAACACTGTTGTCCCATCTAGTACCCGCACCCGTCGTCCACACCATTGTTGTTCTATGGGAACTTGCTTTTCTAGAGCCTCTGCGACTATGGGTACTAACTGTTGAACGAGTTTTTCTGGTAGTCGCTTACGAGCTTTACTGTATGCCCCGGTATCAGAAGAAGGAGGCTTGACTCCGGCCGCCCTGGGCCACGTACTCATCCGCTTCACGGCTTGACTCAAACTTTTGTCGGGATCGAGTACCTGGGATATCATCGCCCACAAGGTGACTATCGGTGTGTAGATGCTTTGGTAGTAGGTGATCTTCTCATCCGCTAGAAGCTCCTGGACTAACTCTTCTGGCAGCAGCTTCTCCCAAGGTGAGGCAACGCTCTGCAAAAATTGTTGTTTAAGAATGCACGCACGATTTGGCATAATGGAGAGAGATATTTTGGTTTGTAAGGCAATTATCTATGTAGATCTTGCCTTACAGATTTTTTTGGGCTCACTTTTTCAGTGCCATTGGACTTTAGTCCTCACTACGAACCAATTTGATTGCAGTCGATTGAGGGTACATAATATTAGCTCTATCCCCGCCGTAGGGACACGGAACCCGGTGGTTGTCCCTAATTCATAAACCGGGGATAGGCTGTAAATTGTTGCCACTCATCCAATCTCAATTTGTCAAGGTGGTGAAAAAGTCGCTCACACACTTGAAATCTCTGCTTCGGGCGATCGATAAATCTTCTTCATTTGATAGACAATTAATAATAAATAACATCACAAGAATAATGATCAAAGGTTACGACGTAAACACCTTGACTACACCTTGACAGCTCGGGTTATCCAAGCCTTGCCTTTGAGGACTAAAGTGCTCAGTAGAGACTTAAATATTTATTTTAATTTGAGTTGATTTTGCTCAATACTGAGCGAACCCAAATAGCGAAATTTTTGAAATTAATTAATTAATTAATTAATTAATTAATTAGTTGCGCCTATAAATTGGCACAATTAAATTCTCAGACGAGCCTTTTTTGAGCTAGAAATTAATATTTATCTAGCCTGATGACAGAAGAAAGCTGATTAGTTTTTGTCGTGAAAATTTGACATTTTTATCGATTCCAAAGACTCTTGCCTCACGCGACCCGCCATCGCAGCTAACTGCAAGCTCATAAAAGCATTCAAATCTTCCAAATCACACTTAGCTGAGGAAAAAATCTGCTGCATTTCATTTTCGGCTTCCAAACTAAGATATCCAGCGGCAATAGCTTGTTTTACAACTTCACGAATCTGCACCATCGAAATGTCCCCTTACTAATTTGAACAGATCAAAAGCAAACTAATTACTAACAGGAAGTTTCCGAACCCGTCTCGCCAAAGATTTCAAATTGTTTCAGCTCGCGAGACTCTTGTTTCACCAAACCGGACATGGCTGCTAGTTGCAAAGCCATAAAAGCATTTAAGTCTTCCAACTCATACTTGGTGGTAGTTAACATCCGCCGCAGTTGATTTTCTGCTTCAATAGTTAGATAGCCTAGAGCGAGAGCTTGTTGGGCGAGGTCGCGAATCAGTACCATAATATTTCTGCGCTTTATTGTTTGACGCCTCAGTATCAAACGTTTTAACTGAACTTGCAGTGACGGCTATTGCTCGATTTGTGTGACATTTTTAGGGGGCAGGGGTGACAGCCGGAGTCTCCGAGTGTGACGAAATATTTACACGGCTGTGATGGCTATCACGGGGGGGATGGGAGAGTCCAAGTGGAGGAGTGTCCGAGTGAGGGAGTGTCCGAGTGTCCCAGCCCTCGCGCCCTCGCGCCCTCGCGCGACAGAGTGGGAAAATCTTCAAGGAAGATCTGACTAATGACCAATGACTAATGACTACTGCCTTATACCTTCAGAAGACGCTCAGCGTCTATAATCAGCAAGTTAAATATTTACTGCAAGACATATGGAACTAGCTCATAAAGAGTTGTTACAACAAATAGCCAGACTATCGGAAACTTATGCTAATTTGGCCGATCGCCTGTTAATGGCAGCAAAACAACTGCAAGACTCCGGCCTTCCTCCCTCCGACAGCTTGCTGCAAGAAGTCGTAGCCTACAGCCGCAACTTTGCGGCTGTGCAAAAACAAGCTATCGAAGCAAACAACTCCGCCATCGCCCCAGGGGAAATTACTTCCCTCAAAGACATTCAAAACTTAGTCGAGACAGCAGCAGCTTCCGAAGGTAAAGCATCCATTCGCGACGCAGCTTTGAAAGTGATCGATCGAGTATTGGCGATCGCCCACCGCGAACAAAGCGACTTCGCGCCCTTACAATCAGTTCATGCCAAAGCCCGCGAACTGCAGCGCGCGATTTCCGAATCAACCCCAACTCAACTGCATTCCGACGCAGAATCCTTAGTCAGTGGCAAACACCCAGTTTCAGCAGTGCTGGCCTTGGTGGAACAGCAAGACAAATTAGACGACGAACAGTGGGTAATCCTCGAAGAAACAGTCAGCGCCGCTTTTGGCAAACAAATAGCCGTCGCCATTTCCAGAGGCAAATTAACCATTGCTGAGATGGTAAAAGCAGCACCTGCTAAAATCGAACCCGGATTTCCAGCAGCGCCCCAACAAAAAATCAGCGCCGAACCCTTGCCGGAAGTGATTATCATCCCGTCAGGAAATGTGGCGCCGAAACAAGTTGCAGTGGCGCCACAGATCCAGATTTTGGAATCCCCCGCACCTTCGGCCCCCATGCACGAGGTGATTATTGTTCCCAGCGTAGAAGTACCTCAGTCCCTCCAGAAAACGGGTTCGGGGAACATTGTCTTTGGGGCACCTCGGGATATTCAACAAGCGGCGGAAGTAGAGGCCGCTTTGGGAATCAAAGTTTTGGTGCACATTCAGGGAATTGGCGATCGAACTTTCGGTTCTCAAGAATACGCGGGTACTAAGGGTCAAGGGCGGCGCGTCGAAGGATTTCAAATTAATATCGATCCGCCAATTCCCGGCTTAAAAGTCGAGTACATGGCTCACGTCGAAGCTGTTGGCGACACTCCTTGGTTAAGCGAAGGAGAATTGGCGGGTTTTCGGGGTCAAGCGAAACGAATTGAAGGATTTGCGGTGCGGTTGAGCGGACCGCAAGCTGATAAATACGACGTATTTTATAGCGCTCACATTCAGAATATCGGCGACACCGACGTGTCCTCCAACGGCGAATATTGCGGCACTCGCGGCAAAGCTTTGAGAATAGAGGGCCTCAAAGTTTGGATCGCACCCTCTGCGAGTTCCCAAACAGTGGCGCCTGTGGGTTTAAAAGTGTTGGCGCATATTCAAGGAATTGGCGATCGAACTTTTAGCGATCGAGAATACGCGGGTACTAAAGCTCAAGGCCGCCGCGTCGAAGGATTTCAAATTCAAATAGAGCCTCCCGTTCCCGGTTTAAACTTGCAGTACATGGCTCACGTTGAAGGAGTTGGCGATACTGCTTGGATCTCCGAAGGCGAGTTGGCCGGTTTCCGGGGCCAAGCTAAGCGCATTGAGGGATTTGCCGCGCGACTGACTGGACCGCAATCTGATAAGTATGACGTATTTTATACGGCTCACATTCAAAATGTGGGCGATACTCCTGTTACTGCTAACGGTCAATATTGCGGCACTCGTGGCAAAGGTTTGAGGGTTGAGGGGGTGACGATTTGGGTTGAGCCGAAAGCGTAAAAATTGAGAATGAATGGAAAATTTTAAATTGCCTTTTCCATTCATTTTCTGTGGTTATATCATGTTTGATTGGTTATTTTTTATATAATTTGCGCCAGGGTAGGGGGGGTTTTACCAACTATCAACGCCAAAAACTAATAATCTCATAAACCCGCCCCTACAGCACCAAAAACACTGGCAAATTTTATATAAATTCCGGTAGCATCGGAATAGTAAAATCCAGTCAACAGTCAACAATCACCGATGTGGCGACCGGAACAGCTCTAATTCATCTGCGTTAATCTGTGTTAATCTGCCCTCATCTGCGGTTAAAAAAAGAGAATTTGGTAACCGCAGATGACAATGGATTGACGCTGATTCACGCAGATGCAGAGAATAGAGATATCAATAATTCCGAGGCTAACAGATTTGATATTACGCTAGCAGACACGATATTAATGGTGTAGCACGTGCAACAAGCCTTCTACCAGATGACCGATCGCACTTGGAGCAGATTCGCAAGCTGCAGGTTCGGCGGCGCAGTGGCCGGCGTGGAGTGCGTTTCCGACAGCCTGACTCCCTCCCTCCAGCGCATCAGCACCAAATTGACCGCGATATGTTTCTTGGACCATTTCAGCTTGAATTTTGCTGGTAGTTTCTTCGGGATTCGTTTCCCAATTGCGGATTGTTTGGACAATCTCGAACCCAGCCCAAATTAACATTCCGAGGACGATCGCAGCAATAAAGTATCCCATAGCTTTCTTTAAAGTTTGAGGTTTGCTGTATCTAATCTAGCGTGGCATTTGAGGGCAGACAGGATCAAAACCATTGCCCGATGAGTGCGGGTTTCCACCTGCTAGAACCGTCGTTATTTGGTAAATTGAGGACTAAAGTCTTCACTAAAACTATAGCAACATGGCATCACTTACCCTTCCAAAGCTGCCAAAAGACACAGCAACAAAGCCTCCGTCCACTCGACTACAGCACCGTAAGTATCGCCAGTGTGGCCGCCCAAACGGTGGTTAAACCAGGCTCCGGCAAAAATCCCGATCGCACTGCCCCCCAAAGCCATCCCCACCGCCAACAGCCACCGATCGCCCTCCAAGACAACTTGCACCACGCTCAAACTCAGCAGCAACAGCACTCCGGGGATAAAATCAAAAGGAGAATAAATCGATTCTTTGTGAAAAGCTCCCTTACCCTCGGCCCGGAGATAGGGATAGCGGGCGATCGCCACCAGTTGGGCCCACCTCCCCCAACCCGCCACACCCATCAAAGCCAGCCACCGATAGTTATTCAAGTCGGAGAGAGCGGCAGTTTTCAGCAGCACGATCGCGATCGCAGCCATCGCCCCAAAGGCCCCTGTAACGCTGTCCCGCATGACTTCCAGCCTGCGTACCGGGTCGGGTACAGCCAGCCCGTCCGCCGCGTCCATTGCCCCGTCTAGGTGCAGCCCGCCAGTCACGGCGATGCCCAAGACTACCACCAAGGCCGATCGAGTCAGAGCAGGCATTCCCAACAACTGCAGCCCAACATCCGCCAGTCCCAGCATCCCCCCAATCAAAAGCCCGATCGCCGGTGCCAAGCGAGCAATGCCCCGAAACTCCAAAGTCCAAGACATCGGTACTGGCAAACAAGTATAAAAAGCGACTGCAGCTGCGATGGCAGCACCTTGATTCCGGAAAAAGTTGATTGTAGACCGAACCAATTTATCATCCACCATAAGATTGAAAGTTTTTCATGCCGTATACAGTTGTCAATCCCTTAGCGTGTGCCAGAATTGGAGCTGTAATACCCTAGTCCTTTGGATTGGGCATTCCTCCTGTCGCCCGCTCTTTTCCCCCGAAAACCTCTGCCGGCAGCGATCCCGAATCTCCCTATCTAAAATGACTAAACTCAAGATCCCCGTTTCCCGTACCAAGAATTCTAGCTAACTCCCTGATTTCCAAAACGGGAACATACTACAACAGAGGCTTTTACTACATGAGTCACGACCAATTGAATAACAGGGTAGTTGCTCCTTGCATCATCGATACAGGGATTGTCGTCAACAAACGCGATATCAAAAGATTGCTGTTTGATTTAGGACGTGTCCGCTACCTTCACATACAAGATGGCCAGATTTACAGCGAAGGGGAAGGGTATGTGCTCGAAGTCTTCGCCAACCCCCATCGTTCTACCCTGATTGCCAACCATGCGCTTTATTTGAACGTGTATAGTTTTGATTACCTGGAACTGAAACAGTCCCCGGTCGATGGTGCTTATTTTGACTTAATTCAAGACGGACGGCAGTTGCGGTTAATTCCCCTCTCCAATCCTTTGCAAGAGCAAGTCGCCCGGAATTTAAATGCTGCGGCTTTGGATGCGGTTGTCGATCAGGTACTCTCCGGCAACTGGGATCTGCAATTGGATGAGGATGATTCCCCGTTTTAATCGTCAGTCAGTCGATTTTAGATTTTAGATTTTAGATTTTAGATTTACTTGCAGCATTAAATCTGGGAGTTAGAACTAAGGTCTAAAATTTTTTGTCCTCCACGACGATTGTCGGAAACTTGTATCCGTTTTTGGGCGGGGTTGTGAGTTTTTTGTCGCGATGTCATCAGAAAACAGGGTAGAAACCCCGTCTTTATAGGACGGCTTTACTCTTCAATGGCATAAGTTGCATGGAAATAAAAATACGCATAAGCTGTTCATCATTTAAATTTTCGAGGCTATCTAAGCAAGTATTGGGTTTCAACCTCTGAAATACGCATTTTAAATGCACAACAGCTTAAATAGTACCATTTTGTGCGCTGCCAATATGGTACTATTTTAGATAGTAAATCAACCCCGCTATGAAAGTAAGATATCGCTACAGATTCTATCCAACAGACCAACAACGGCAGAGTTTAGCTCAGTTGTTCGGTTGCATTCGGGTAGTCTGGAACGATGCTTTAAATTTGTGCAAAAGTTCGGAAAGATTGCCCAATTACAATCAACTGTCAGGTTTATTAACTGCATCCAAAAAGACTCAAGAGCGGAGTTGGCTTAACAATGTGTCTTGCGTTCCATTGCAACAATCTCTGCGGCACTTATCAGTAGCCTACAAAAATTTTTTCGATGACCGCAAGGGGAAGAGAAAGGGAATAAAAGTTGGGACACCCAAGTTTAAGAAAAAGACCAACAGCCAATCTGCGGAGTTTACCACATCCGGGTTCTCTATTAAGGGATGCCAAGTCTACTTAGCTAAGGTAGGAGATGTCAGTCCGATTTCGCCTGTGGGAATTCCTTCAGAACCGGGATCGGTAACGGTAATTAAGGATTGTGCAAACCGCTACTTCCTGAGTTTTGTAGTCGAAATAAATCCTGCAAATCCGATCCCGAAGAACCAATCAGTTGGGATAGACTTGGGGCTAAAAACTTTTGCCTCCCTCAGTGATGGAACGCAGGTAAAAAGCCCGGATTACTCGAAACCAGACCGCAAAATCAGGAAGTTGCAAAGGAAGTTAGCCCGCCAGCGGCATGACTCAAGGCGCAGGAACAAGACTCGAATTCGGATAGCCCGCCAGTACAACAAGATAGCAGACAGCCGCGCCGATTTCCTGCACAAATTGTCAACCAAAATAGTCAGAGAAAACCAAACTGTTGTTTTGGAAGATTTAAACGTGTCGGGGATGGTAAAAAATCGACGCTTGGCAAGAGCAATTAGTGGGCAAGGATGGTATCAATTCCGAGTTCTCTGCGAAGCTAAGTGCGATAAGTTTGGACGCGATTTCAGGGTAATTAGTAGGTGGGAGCCTACCAGTCAAGTTTGCTCTGAATGCGATTTTAGATGGGGAAAGTTAGACCTTTCTGTTCGCGAAGTTGTCTGCATCAATTGCGGGACGCATCACGACAGAGACGGAAACGCCGCTAAAAATATAGAGAAAGTCGGGATGGGATATCGCCACGACTCTAAACGGACGCAGAGGGAAAGTAAGACTACGACCGTAGCATCTCCCAATGAAGCGTCAAGAATCACTGCCCTTTTAGGGCGGTGAGTATATCAACAACAATAGATTAGTTGACACTCCCCAGCCTAAAGGCGTGGGGATTCTTAATTCAGCGACTGACCTTAAAATTGACTATCCTTACGGCATTACTTAAACCAAATACCCGTTCAATTGAACCAAGTATCGAGCCTAACTTAGACAATCCCAGCGGGTCTATCTCCAAAAGCGTACTAGAATATTTATCTAGAGTTTGGGTATGCCCTACCCTACTGTACAGACGTTCTGCCAGAACGTCTCTAAATAGTTTGTTTTTGCTGGTTTAAGGCTTACTGAATTCAGCCTCGAGCTGTTTAAAGAGTTTTCGCTGCTCTGCGTCCAACAATTTATGCCTAAAAGTGTGTCTCATGTCCTGTTTCACTTCGGGCACAGGAGTTTAACCTTGACTACTCTAGTATACTAGAAATTTCCTGACTTTTAGGAAGGGATTTAAGAAATTAAAGCCGTCCTAGAAGGACAGGGTTTTAAACCCAGATTTTTGATAACACGGACGGCCGAGTAGCGGTTAACGATCGTCGGGGACTAATGACTGAAGACAAGACGGGATTTTCTTTTAAATGTCAGGCTAATTGCAGCCATACCCAAGCGCGTGCAGGGGTTTTTGCCACTCCCCACGGTGTTGTGGAAACGCCTAAATTTATGCCCGTGGGGACGCTAGCTAATGTCAAAACTTTGACACCGGCACATCTTGAGGCGGCGGGTTCTCAAATGGTTTTGGCAAATACTTATCACTTGCACTTGCAGCCGGGGGAAGCGATTGTCGCAGGCGCTGGCGGATTGCACAAATTTATGGCTTGGCCGGGCCCGATGCTGACGGATTCGGGCGGCTTTCAGGTGTTTAGCTTGAGCCAAATGAGGACTATTTCTGAGAATGGGGTGACTTTTCGCTCTCCCCGCGATGGCCGCATGATTAATTTGACGCCGGAACGATCGATCGAAATTCAGAATCAGTTGGGCGCCGATGTGATTATGGCCTTTGACGAGTGTCCCCCTTACCCCGCTACACGGGAGGAGGTGGAGGCCGCAACAAATCGCACTTACCGCTGGCTGCAACGCTGCATTCAAGCTCACTCGCGTCCGGATCAAGCTTTGTTCGGGATCGTGCAGGGGGGCGTTTTCCCCGATTTGCGATCGCGCGCGGCGAACCAGTTGGTAGATTTGGATTTACCAGGCTACGCCATCGGCGGGGTTAGCGTCGGGGAATCGGGGGATTTGATCGCGGAGATTGTCAAGGTGACAGCGCCCCTGTTGCCGCCAAATAAACCGCGTTATTTGATGGGGATTGGGACTTATCGGGAAATGGCGCTGGCGGTGGCGAGTGGCGTAGATATGTTTGACTGCGTGATTCCAACTCGGCTGGCCCGCCACGGGACGGCTTTTGTAGGTGGGGAACGCTGGAATTTGAAAAATGCTCGATTCCGGGAGGATTTTGCTCCGCTGGATGAGTCTTGTCCTTGTTATACCTGCCAAAAATTCAGTCGGGCTTATTTGGCCCATTTGGCGCGGGCTAACGAAGTGCTGGGGTATACTTTGCTGGCGATTCACAATGTGACGGAGTTGATTCGCTTTACAGGGAGGATGCGGGAGGCGATTTTGGCCGATCGATTTACTGAAGAGTTTGCCGGCTGGCTCGCACCAAGAGTCGATCGATCGTGATTGCCTGGGGTGAAGATATGCGACAATTATAAAAAATACCCTGAAAACCCTGTGACTAGAGTCCAGGGATGAAAGGGCATGGCAGGATTTATCCTGCCTATTAGATACACCAATTGCACAAATGTCTGGCAAGTGTGCTATCGTCAAAAGATTCGACAGTTGCGAATTTTGAGAAATCAAGTATCTAGCTTAACAGCAGTACGGATGCTCAAAATAATTAATCACAACCAATACTAAGGTTCTGAACCGATAAAATCGTCAGTAAAAGACGTTAAAACCTACCCCCGGACTGGAGGAAAGTCACGACCGAGGAGCTAGTTGCAAGGCTAGGATAGCAGACCGCCATTTTTGGCAAAAGGATTGCGCCCGGAAACCCTGGCAATAGGGATATTAAGGCCCGAAAGTCTTAAGAATCCCCGTCGCGATCGCGCGGGGAGTGTCAATAAAATTGTGTTGGATAGGTAGGTTGATTCATGGAAGCTGCATTACTCTTAGCAAAACTGCCCGAAGCTTATTCGATTTTTGAGCCTTTGGTTAATGTTTTGCCGGTCATTCCCGTATTTTTCTTGCTGCTGGCTTTTGTTTGGCAGGCGGCTGTCGGGTTCAGATAAGTTTGATTTTAGTAAAAGCAGGGGCAATTTATGAATTGCTCCTGCTTTTACGTGTTGAGTTTTTGGGCTGATCTCGTTTACGGTTGTTTCGGAATGATTTAACCGCAGAGACCGCAGAGACCGCAGAGGAAGAGAAGAGAGAGATGAATAATTAATCCGTGTAGTACCTTCCTTCAGCTACCGCCCATCGCACTTTTGAAGGCCGGTCTTTCTGAGATCCGCTTGATGTAATCTAAAACGGCTGGATAAGGACTGAGGTCTAGTTTTAGCATCATTGGAATGTAGGCTAAAATTGACCCGACTGCTGCGTCGGCGACGCCGAATTCATCGCCCATTAAAAACGGCTGTTTCTCGAAGATTTCATTTAACGGTTTTAACAAGCGGGGAGTTTCGCGATCGCGAGTTGCTTCTGTAAATATTCCCGGCCCGAGGGTGGCGTTAGCAAAGATGACCCACTGCACAATTTCAGCTTGCTGCTCCAAACTATCGGGCATTTTACCATATTTTTGAGCTAAATACAGCAGAATGGCCCCGGATTCCCAAAGTTTCCAATCTCCGTCAACAATTGCCGGTACTTTGCCGATCGGGTTAATTTCGAGATACTCTGGCTGCAAGTGTGCCTCTGCTTGCATATCCAGCATGACGGCTAGACAGGAAACTATGTTATGCTGTTCTGAAACATAGGCGGCTATGTTAGGCGGCTAAGCTCAGAAATACAGGCTAGAGCAAAAACCTAGAAAAAGTCTAGAAAACCAGAACCTTGAAAAACCAATAGTTTCAGGAGAAACAACCATGAGAGCTGACAAACGTCCCCAACCGTGTGATGTAACCGTGTACTCTGACAAAGGCTCCTTAGCCTTGCGCTTCCCCAAGCGTCATAACCCGCTGTGGGAACAACTGGATGGCAAACCGCTCAACGGTAAAGCTAAGTGCCTAGGGATAGGTAAGTACGGCTACAAGAACAACCCAGAGGACTGGAAGCGGGCGTCGCAAATTGCAATCGCACTCGAAGCCGACCTAGACCACCCAGAATGGGAAAAACTGTTTGACCCTACTTTGGCTAAGTACGGACTGGGGGGTGGCAAATATGCCAAACTCGCCGATGTGCTTCAACTGCCAGGCACAGTACAGGCTAAGCCAGAAATCACCGTGGGGGAAATGTGGGAAGCATACCTAGAGTGGAAAAAGCCACAGCTAGAAGAAACAACTTATGAATTTCATTACGTTAGTGCTTTTACTAACGCAATAAAAGGTTTAGTTTGGGATAAGACTAAGCGTGAATTTATAAGTGCGAAAAATTCGATATGGGACAAGCCTTTAGCTGACAATCATTGTTTTGTGCCGTTACTACAGGGTTCACCTCGACTGATAAGTAGAGTTACTGCTGCTTTATCAGAAGCTTTTTTGCATTTGCAGTCTCAAGGTAAAACAAAGATAACAATTAATCCATTCATAGGAGCTGGAACCGAGAATAAAGCTGACAAGTACAAAACAACCGTAACAACTGAAGGGGTGACTAAAGAATGGTGGGAAATTGACGACATCGAATCAAATCCCGAAGAAAATGATAAACGTGCTTTTACCAGGGAGGAACGTGACATTATTATCAAGGCTTTTTACGAATCAGAAAAACCTGCTACTCGTTTAATTGGCCCTTTGGTTGAATTTCTATTTCTGACTGGGTGTCGCAGTGGTGAGGCTTTTGCGTTAAGGTGGCAGGATGTTTTTTTGGGAAAACACAAAAATTACATTCGATTTAGCAAGTCATATAATGGGAGGCTCAAAAATACACAGGTCACAAAAACGGGTGAAATCCGACTGTTTAAGATATACCCCAAACTCGAAAACCTGCTGTTAAAAATCAAACCTGTAGATGCTAAGTCTACTGATTTAGTGTTTGTTAACAGTGCGGGTACATCTTATACCAGCGGTTTGTTATATGAAAAGTGGGTAAATTCAAATACTACTAAAAAGGGTATTAAATATGATTACCCTGGTGTTGTTACTCAATTGGCAGATACTGGCGTTATTGGCTGCTGTCTCTCGCCCTACCACACTCGTCACACATTTATTACCTTGCAAGCACACGCAGGTACAGACCTACTTTTACTTGCAACCGCCTGCGGTAACAGTGTTGAGGTAATCCAAAGGCACTATTTAGGGATTGATACAGAGGTTGAGATAACTGATATCTAGCCCCTACTCCCCTACCTTACCGACCGCCCCCTAAAAAGGGCGGTTTTTTATTGGGCGGTTTTTTATTGGCGATCGCCCGGCACGGAAGAAGGAAACCTTCACTCACATAATGTGCATAGTGTGACTTAAAGTAGGAGAGCTTGTCTTAGTATCTGCTGGTATTTTTACAAGTAGGCGGCTATGTTAGGCGGCTAAGCTCAGAAAATATACTTGAATATTTTAATTTGCTAGCAATTGCAGTAAAGCCCCTTTTGAAGGGGGCGATAATTATTCTTAATTTCCCCTTTCGGGGCTTACTCTTCAATTATCTTCAAAATTGCCTTCGTTTAGCTGTAGGTGAGCTTCGATTTGGGTTACTTGGCCTTGAATTGATTTAGTAAGTCGGCGGGGTCTGGTAGCTCAATTTCAGGTGCTGACGTGATTTGGGGGATAGCCTGCACTGCCTTAAACTGCGATCGTAATCCTGCAAGCTCTCGCTTTGTCGCTTCATACTTATCCTCAAGCTCGTCATAATTTGCTTGAAGCATATTAATCTGAAAGTGACAATCTGCAAGAGCTTCCTCTGGGGTGAAGCCGAATATAACAGCATCTGCAAGAGCTTCCTCTGGAGTAGTGAGAGCATGATCGTATTCTAAGTTACCTAATTCACTCTGTAACTCGCCGTCTGTAACTACGGGTAACTCTTTAAAATTACCCGCAGCGGGATTTCCCGGCATTGCTTCCCGTAAAGATTCTAACGACTTTTGTAGCGCTTGCAGTTGCGATTGAGTAACGCTTTCGCCTGTGATTTCAAGCCCGGCATCCTCTTCCAGTTTAGCGATACGCTCTGACAGGATAGCGTCGCGCTCTACCAGTATCGTAAAAATCTTGATAATTAAGCTCCAAACGTTCATTGTGACTGCCCTTACGTATATCGTTGATGTATCAAACATAGCACGAGGACTTAATATTAACGTGGCAAAAACTACGGCTTACACGGTGGAACAAAAACTCAATGTATTATTTTATACATAACATTTAAGAGTAAGTGAATTTTCTCTGTTTTTAAGTATATTTTCTGACTTAGCCGCCCGTGTTAGGCGGCTATTTGTAAAAATGGACTCCTAAACACCCTTTGAGCTTTTTGCTCTAAGTCGCTTAACTATCTCTTTTAGTTCTGGTTTCATGTCACTTTTTTTGGGATTAGTTCCAAGGACATCTTTTATGAGAAAAACGTCAAGAGATTTGAGTTTAATGAGTTCATCCTTTTTTCTCAAAAGTTCTTCTTTGATTGCACCTTTGCCAGCCGTTGCTCTCTGTTGTTCTGTTGTTGCTGCTTTGGTAGTACCACCACCACTTGAACTTTTACCACCCGAGCTTCTACCGCCTGATGATTTAGCCATTACTCCTCAACGCCTCATTTATTGATATTTGTCCTGGTTTAAACTTCCACGCTGTAATCGGTATCAAGCTAGGGTTTAGCATTTTACCGAGAACGTTTTCGACATCATCGTCTGTTTTAAGTTTTGATACGTTAATTTTTTTAGGTTCCTTCTTACCAAACCCTTTATGTTCTTCGTAAATAGTAAAACAAACGGGAACTTCTTCTGGCGTAGGTAGAGGTTCAAGCCCAATCGCATCAGCCACAAACTCAATTTTCCTTCCATTTTCAGCTAGAGTTGACATTATTTGAACAAGTTGCATTATTGCGGCTACTTCAAACCGTTGAGTGCTATTCCCGTCACTCATACTTTCTGCCATCATTTCATACATAGCTGACGCCCAAGCGGTAGCGTTAACGCTTTGCCATTCGCTACCCAACGGCTTACTTTTAGGATTAATAATTAAACCGTTAGCCAGCATTCTAAACAAAGCCTGCATAATCGAATAATAGTCAAAGCAGTCCGAGCTGCCGCCGCCCCCTGGTACGAGAAAAGCGTTAGATACTGGAAATTTATTTCTTTTAAGTTTAGCAATTCCTAAATACTTATAAATTTCTTCAACTTTGTCGCAGCAGTTCATACGTTTAAAATGTTGTGGGTAATTGGGTAGTCTTAAAAAGTCAGTACGTGGTGGTGGTGGCTCCTGTGGCGGTGGATTATCTTCCGGTGGTTGTGGACCATTGCAATATAAAAGTTTATGTACTATCGTGAGGGCGTTTGACCACGGCCAAATTCGCTTATAATAGCTTTCTAAGTAGTATGTAAATTCAGCAGGGCTGCAAGCATTCCCTCTTATTTCCCATGCTTCCTCACGTCGGTAGTCTGGCAAATTGTAGTGATACCAATAGGTACTTGTTTTTACCATCTTGGAATCACTTGAGTCAATTTCTAAAGCCCACCCTGTGTTGTCCGCATTTTGCACAATATCTTTAATATAAGTTGTTCCTTCCCCATAGGTAAGTTTTTTGTCTTTCCACAGACCTTCGATTAAATAATTTGGATCGATTAAGTCGAACCATTCTAATTTGTAGCTTTTACATAGAATCAAGAAATGGTATACACATCCTTCATCTAATTGAGGCATTTCATTGGGTTTATAACCCATCCCAGGATTTACTGTTGGTGTTGTTGGTATTTTAAATTCTGAAGATGGCTCAAAAGAAACGCACAATTCACCACCCGGTACACCATAACAGAGTGATACGCTTTTTTTGCCATCTTTGCCTATTCCGATTTCAATTTTGCCTCCGGCAGCACTAATAGAGCCTCTAATTCCCTCATCTTCGTCTATACTTGCGCTACCCCCAAACCCAACAATATTAACACCCGCTTCAGCACCTTTAATTGATATTTTTCCGTCTTCATCATACCCAATCCTCCCGCCAATATTTACTCCTAACTTACCCTTAGTGCTGCCGATTCCAAGCCCAGCTTGAGCGGTACGATTGCTCGCATCAATTTCAATATCGAGTCCTTGTTGCCCTATTAAATTATCTACGCCAACAGTTAACTTTCCTGTAGCTTTAATACCTCCTGCACTACCTAACTCACGTTCTTTAGAGATATTTAACCCACTTAACGGATTGGTTGATTCACTAGGTTTTCTCCCTGCACTAAAATTACCCCCCTCGGATGGTTTAGATAAATTAGGTTGGGATTTTCTTGGGTTACGAGACATAGATAAATTATATGTTTAAAAATTACGCAACTACTGTGCTGGCAATTTCTCGCCACGCGCCCCAAGCACTATTAGTTTGAATTCTAAAGAATAATCGAATCCCTGAAAAATGAATCTGTACCAAGTATTTGTTGGCAACAGATGTGGATAATAGTGGATCAAACTGGATTATCATCCCAGTGTTGACGCCAGTTGGTAAACCTAGGTTCGTCACCCCTCCATCCAGCCACTTTAGCCCCGCAAAGAATGTTAGCGACCAATTGTTAGCATCAAATACACCACTACTCCCCGAACGCGTTGTTAGCTGTAAGGAATTGACTAACGGTGCTTTGGTAGCAATTAAATTTATCGTTGTGGCGCCAAAATTAGCGTCATTATTTAAAGCACTAGCAAGCTCTATCAATGTATTTAAAGCGCCGGGCGCGCCACCTACTAAGCCAATAATTGCCTCGTCAATCATTGCAGGGGTAGCAAATTTTGATTGACTAATAACTTCTACTACTCCAACGCCTGTGTTTCGACCTAACAGGCTATTTGGCGCAATATTATTTATTCTATCTTTTATTGCTAATTCTAACGAAGCAAGCCGCGCCTCAAAAGCTTCTAAACTATTTTTTTTTGCAATGGTAATAGTAATGCCTGCTTGAATACGTAAACTGTCACCTTGTTTTAGTAATCCATTGCCGTAATCTATTAATTGAATAGCCAAAGCATCGTTTGTTTCTAGAATTGATACTTGATTTTTGGCTAAATAAGGCTGTAACAAATCAAAATAATCTTTTCTGCCTCTATTTATGAGAATTATTTCTGCTACCTCTCCCCAGTCACCTATGTTGTTTTTCCGAGCTAGGATTCTTAATCCTACTTTTTGACTTTTAGCTTCTGCGGCACTAAATTTCGCCATTTTTTCCGCTTCAGATTCATCACCATCAAAATCAGGAATTACTCCTAAATTAAAACTTTTTAAATTTAAATTACAGAAAAAAGATTCTAGGTATACACCTACTCTTTCATCGATATCAAAAACCATGTCTCTAAAATGGCAAAACTCAATTATTGAGTTAGCAGTATAGCTACTGGTGAGACTAATTGGAAATGTACGTGTAACTGTGTCCATGTATTTACCTTCATTTTTACAAATAGCCGCCTAACACGGGCGGCTAAGCCAGAAAATATACTTGAATCAAGTCATTGCGACAAACTCATTGAACCCGTCAAGCGCTCCTTCTTTAAGTCCTTCTAAAAAATTACCTAAGTCAGGATTAGTGTCAGTGATTTTTTCAATTTTATCATCAATTTTTTGATTGATAACAAAAGACTGCCCCTCTTGTAATCCCCAGTTAGCAATTTTATCATCAATCGCTTTAATACCTGTTTTAATATTTTCTCGGGCATATTTTCGTAAATTCATATACCCTATTTTAAAAGCAAGATTACGAGCATATCGAATAAAGGCATTGGTGAGGTCTGATAATTCATCAATCAACTCTTCAGTTATGCTATTTCCTGTATCTTGCTCTGCCTGAATCGAAACTGCTGCTGCACCTGTAATATTTAATGTCAATTTAGGATTAGACTTCCCCCCTCCTAAAAACATTCCCACAAGCAGCCTACCTACGCTTTCTCCGAAGGTATTCATAAAAGCGCTATGAACACCTTGTAGTTCAGCAAGAATTGCACTGTCAGATTGCAGCCAGTCAACATTAATAATTGTGTTTGTAGTGCCAACAATTGCTTGTTGAAGGGTAGGAAGCATTGCTCCTAGTGCAACACCGCCTAGCTTGACACTTCCTAAAGCACTCCACATTGATGCAATACCACCCTGTGCAAGAGCGGTCAAACCTGTGGCACTACCGATAAACCATCCTGCAACGGCTACCGCTGCACCGCCCGCAAGGAAGCCCAACGGGTCATCTTTCAACCACTGACCAAACAAACCCCAGTCACCCCGCCCTATTGCGGCGAGCAGCTCTTTCCCTCCTTCAAAAATCTTTTTACCAAAATCAATAACCGTCTGTACCCCTTTTTTGATAGCTCCCCATACTTCACTTGCAGTATTTTGCAGCCATTTACCAGGCTGAATACCTTCGGTTGAGAAAGCAAGCGCGCTATCTTCAATCGTTACTCCCCAAGTTCCACTTTGAGTCATTTACTTTCTCCGTTTGTGATTGTCAATTTCTTTTTTTAATTCACTTACTTCTTTTTTGTACTCGTTAATCTTTTCTTTTAGTTCACCTGTTTCTCCTTCAGAATTAACAAGTTCATCTTCTAGCTTGTCAATTTCTCCTAACTTATCTACGTAAGTCAGAACCATATCACGATAATTTTTTCTATTCACGTTACCAACCATTCTGTAGCTGTTTCAATAATTGAACCGTTTTGACCCAAGGTTGAAATATAAGGCAAAATAATCCTACCTACATATTCCAAAGAATTGTAATCGAAGCTTAATGTACAGTTAGTCAAGCTGTTTGGATTTTTAGCGGGTTGTTTTTGCCAATGAACAATATAAGAAATTACATCAATAAAATATTGACTGAGAGTAGTAGATTTTATTGTCCCAACTGGCGAACCAGCACTAAAAGGAAGTGTTGGTAAATATGGTGCTGCTGCAACAGAAAAGATTCCCGTTGAGACGTTGTACGTAACAGTGCCTGGCATTGTAAAATTCCCTTCTAAAATTAAATCATCACTTTTGGTAATGCTTAATTTTTGGGCCGCTAACCCCTTTTCTGCACTGTTGATTAAGTGTGCTACTTGAAACAACTTACCTTCGATTGTTGTAGCGTTAGCTGTTTCGTCCGTTCCTGCTGTTACTGTTGCCACGTTTTTACCTCCATTTTTACAAATAGCCGCCTAACACGGGCGGCTAAGTCAGAAAATATACTTGAATCAACTAACTGCCTTTGGCTTTGACCGCGAGTGCCATCGCTAGACCAAACAACGTGCTGGCCAGGGTAGTCAAATTTACGGGTGCATCACCGTGAACTTTTAAGCCAATGGCTAACGCCGCAAATGTAGCGGCGGTTGCACTGCAACACAAAAAGAACATTAAACCTCTATACACGTAACGGTCAATCTCAAGCATCTTCAATTGTCCATCCCGTGCGTTTGGGTATATTTTCTTCGGGAAAACCCGCTCTATCATGCAACACTCCATCTCGTATCAAGACACCTTTGATATCCCGAAGATCGCATTTGATTACACCAATCTCTACGGTTAAATTATCTATATTTTGCTGTTGTTTTCTTCCTGATTCAAAACTATGGGTTCTAATTTGCAAGTGAAGCTTTTTTAGTTCAATGCTGTACTTGTGTGTCGCAAACGCAAACGCCCCAGTTGCAGCAGCCCCACCCCCACCAATAACTAAAATAATAATCTCCAATAATTCTTTTATTGTCACGGATTTATTCCTCCTGTGTACTCCCAAACAAATAATGAAACATTACCACTGTAGTTAGCGTCAAAGATTAAAGTATAGTTATTAACTATTTGAGGATAAGTTACTATTTGTAATCTATTGACGTAAATTTTAAATGAGCTATCGAGTTTTGCATCATTACTTCCCCCTACAATTAAGCCACTATTTACCTCTCTACTAAGGTATCCACCCCAGCGCCACGGGTCTGAAATAGTACCGGGTAACGAAAACAAAATTGCTATAGCCGGGGCAGATAACAACACAGGACATACTACGCGAGTATACCTATTGTCATCTGGGGGGATTAAGTTCAACCCCCAGATTTGATTCCACGAATTTTGATTAAACGTGAAATTCATCTTACTACTTAGCTTTAGCGGCTAATGTGACTTGTTCAGCATCCGTAGCAGGGGCATCAACGCTTGTGGAAGTTTCGGCAGCAGCTTTAAGCATTAAAGGATAAGTTCTTCCACCTTTAATCGTGAATTGTGGGTATATTTCTGTAGCCGCAGGCGCTGCGCTTGAAGTTGGTGGTTGAATTTTTCCGTCAGGGATGTATTCTGCTAACGCTTCTCCAATTTGTGCAACAGACATAGTTGAAGGGAAAGTTAGAGAAAGTGTCCTATTCGTTTTTTTAGCTTTAGCCCCAGTCTTCAAGACAACTGTGCGTGACCGTGCTTTCGTTGATGGCATATAATCTACATCGCCAGCTTCTACAACTTTGTCTGTTGCTACTCCGTTCACTAAAACATTTTTAGTGTACGATGCGCGGGTTCTTTTTACCGATTTAGCGTATAAACTCTCAATTCCTAAAAAAACAGCCACTCGTTTTTCACAGCTAAAATAACCTATCAAATTTTCTTTAGCTGCATCGGCAGGTTTCTCACTTCGGTCTTGACCTTTGAATCCAACCATAAAAGCTAGCCTAGTCATAAACTTTCCTCCTAGATTTGTTATTTTGATTGTAGCCAACAAAATCAGCATTTTACCTAAGAAAGTTTTATCGAAACCTGTAGGGTTAGCACAAGTTTTTTTGTGCTAGCTTGTACTTATAAAGATTTTTTGCCTACCAAGCTATGCCTCAAAAACCTGCTACCAAGCGCCTTACTCTCGACACTGACGAGCCGTCATTACTTTTTGCGATTAATGACTTACTATCTACAGGCGGTATTGACTTTGACGAATGGTGGGATGAATTTTCTAAACCACCTGCGAGTAAAACCGGAAAAGAAATAGAAATTTGGACTAAACCCAAATTTATTGACACTACCCCAAAAAACAAAAGTGGTGTTGGTAGGTGGATTAAATATTTTCCCAACAAGGAAGATGAAAGCACTTTTTACAATTTATCTGGTACTGACCGAGATTTGGTACATCACATTAATGCTATTGGATACCAGCAAAGCGGTAGCACCGAGAATGTGCCAGGGAAAAACAGCAAGCCACCGCTTAAGGGATTCCCGTTAATCGAACTTCGCTTTGTCAGCCCTGATAAAAAAGTAGGAATTAAGTGGATACGGTGTGCGGGGTATACCGATGATGAGAAAATTGCCAGCTTAAAGCTCGCTAAACTTATAACACCTGCTGACATTAAAATGTGGACGAGTAAAATCAAAACTATTTTTGGTGATACTAAGTACGTTTGGAAAAAAGGGAAGGAATGTTTATCGTACAGCGGGCAAATAGCTCGACTACAAGGGCTTGAAGGATACGCCTACGTGCGAAATAAGCAAGATGGTATTGATTTGTTTACGTCACTGCTTAAAATATTTGATGCTGTACCCGACAAGGATGGATTCAACAGAAGCGAAAGTACCTCTACGACCAAGTACACAAAACAGACAAAAGAAATAACCGTAGTCGGGCAAAAAGTGACACCAGACGAACGTCGCCCTGTCGTTGATTGTGAGTTCGACAGAGCAATACTTAAACTGCCACTACTAAACAAACCCATCCCGCTGGTAAAGCGAAACGTGATTCTTTATAAATGAGAGTATTTGAGTGTATTTCTTGGCTTAGCCGCCTAACACGGGCGGCTATTCGTAGAAAAAGACTGAATATAGCTGATCTTGGGACTTGACGTGAGACGGATTGTTGTGCGATCGTCGTAACAATACAACACCCTTACGGCGCGCTAACGCTTTCAGGGTGCATTTGCCTCCAGTTAATCTACAACTTTTGGCTTTATTATTATGTCACAACAGTCCGCTTCGCGTACCCTACGATCGCAATTTTTAACGTACTCGTGGGACGCCCCCCTGGCGCTACGCTGGTATCGGGATGCCGTGTTTGACGGTATTTCCCACGATAGTGCAGCTGAAGTGCTTTATCCTATCAAACCTACTCAATGGCTGCACTACTATCAAGCTCTTGTGCTACTTCCAGAACAATGTGATGCGCTGTATGGTGTCGAGCCAAAAACTACCGATCGCTTAATTCGTTACTTTGACCCCCAACTGCGGGGGGACGGTATGTTTTGGTGTCCCGAAACACACTTGGCTGATGCAGAACCTGTACTGGGGTTGTGCTGGATAGGCAAACCGAGCCTTAACTTTTTG
>NZ_JANMZH010000173.1:0-3868 GCF_031383065.1 Microcoleus sp. OTE_8_concoct_300
CTTTTTAGCAGATGTCTAATTACACGCATAGTTTCAATACAGAGCTCTTGCACCATTGTCAATAATCCTTTTTTGAACAGGCAAGATGCCTGTTCCACAAAGAGTTGATTTTCTTGTGGAACAGGCATCTTGCCTGTTCAGGGAGAATAGTGCAAGATGTGAAAATAGACATCTGCTTTTTAGCAGATGTCTAACTGAATGTTCGCGGGTTCTACACACCAACCGGTTGACCAGCAGCGGGCATCATAGACGGATCGATCGCAATTCCTAAACCTTCTGCGACTTGGCTGCCATAATTCGGATCGGCGCGGAAAAAATGGCAGAGTTGGCGCATCTGAATCTCCGGTTTTGCTGCACTCAAACTTTCCACAATGTTAGCGACAAGCCGCTGCTGTGCGTCGGGTTTCATCAAGCGATAGAGGTCTCCTGCTTGGGTGTAATCGTCATTTCCCTTACGGTGATCGTAGCGATCGACTTTGACATTTCCTAAGTCCCAAGCTGGGTCAGCATAGACCGAGTTTTGCTTCGGGGCATCCTCATGGCTGTTCGGTTCGTAGTTGGGCCCGCTACCACCGTTATTACCCGGTGCCATGGCGCCATCCCGTTGATAGTGCATCACGGGACACTTTGGTTGATTGACGGGCAATTGCTGATAGTTTGCACCGAGACGGTAGCGTTGAGCATCGGGATAAGACATGATGCGAGATTGCAGCACTTTGTCTGGAGAGAAGCTAATACCTGGAACGACATTAGAAGGAGAAAATGCCGCCTGTTCCACCTCAGCAAAAAAGTTTTGTGGATTGCGATTGAGTTCCAGGATTCCCACGTCAATTAACGGAAACTCTGAGTGCTTCCAGACTTTTGTCAAGTCAAAGGGGTTTTCGCGATACTCGGAGGCCTGGGCCTCGGTCATTACTTGAATGCAAAACCGCCACTTGGGATAATTACCTTGGTCGATCGCCTCAAACAAATCGCGAGTGGCATGATCGGGGTCTTCGCCTTTGATCCGCATCGCTTCTTCTGCGGTGAAATTGTCAATACCTTGCATGGTTTTGAAGTGGAATTTGCACCAAACCCGTTCTCCTCGAGCATTGATGAGGCTGAAGGTATGGCTGCCAAAACCGTCCATGTGGCGGTGGTTTTTCGGCGTACCGCGATCGGAAAACAGAATTGTCACCTGATGCAAAGCTTCTGGACTCAGGGACCAGAAATCCCACTTGGCGTCAGGATCTTTGAGATGCGTTTGGGGATGGCGCTTTTGGGTGTGGATCAAATCAGGGAATTTGAGAGGATCGCGGATGAAGAAAATAGGCGTGTTGTTGCCTACTAAATCCCAGTTGCCTTCTTCGGTGTAGAACTTGATCGAAAAACCTCTGGGGTCACGTTCGGCATCCGCTGAACCTTTTTCGCCACCTACGGTAGAGAAGCGGAGGAGAACCTGAGTTTCTTTGCCAACTTCTGAGAATAGCTGAGCTTTGGTGTAGCGAGTAATGTCATGGGTGACGGTAAACGTGCCAAATGCAGCGGCTCCTTTTGCATGGACAACGCGCTCAGGAATGCGTTCCCGGTTGAAGTGAGCCAGTTTTTCCATCAGGTAAAAATCCTGCATGAGGATAGGTCCGCGTTCACCTGCTGTCAAGGAATTCTGGTTATCTGCAACCGGAATTCCGCTAGCGGTTGTCAATGTTTTGTCTTCTGTCATAGTGGCTAAATTGATTGCTGCATCCTAAGTATTCTATACCTTTCTGGGGCCCAGGTGTTTCTGCGATGGTAATTCTCAGATTGGCGATCGGGTGTTAAATTATTGGTGTGTTTTCAAAATTTGCTTAATCAATTAAAACTAATTTACCCATAAAATATGATAGATTTATACACTCTTTCCCTCAGAAAAAAAGCTAATTATTGGGGTTTTTTGTGTAGGCTTTCTATAAACCGGGCGAGGTGAGTTGATTTAATCGGGACTTACGCATCAAAAGCAAAGAAACCGGGTTTTTTAGATTTCGGCGCGCTGTAATGCGTCTTCTGGGCAAAAAACCCGGTTTCTGATTAGCTGTGGGTAAGTCTTATTAATTAAACTTCAGTCCGTTGTTTTTGAGACTCTAGCCAGCGATCGTAAGCTGTGCGATCGCCTCCGAATGAATCAATGGTTACGGGCGATCGCTCATATTGCTTGAGTGGAGCATTTTCTATGGGTTTGTAAGCGCAATAGCAAATACAAATTGAGTCAAACTCTGCGCCATAGGGAGCGGGAATTTCAGGGGTATATTCCTGAACTTTCATAACTTCCCAGCCGCTGTCTCTAAAATGAGTTGATGCACTGGGAAACATTGGATCGATCGCACTTGGAACAACAACACTTTCGGTTAAACGATAGCCCGGTGCTGGGGATGGCTTACCACTAGAGTCATAATGCTCGGCTATTGTCCAAATCAATGACTTAACCGATCCGGCATTAGCTACTCGGTAAAAGCTTTCTCCTACTTTTGTTTCGGTGAGTGAACGGTATTTTTCCAGTTCACCTTTTTCGGCGCGGAAAATAATGTATTTACGCATTTTCTTTTCTCTCCTTCAGGTAATCACCTTGACTCAAGTCCATTGGCGACGGCGGAAACTCGCAATTTCCATCAAAAATGCAATCAACGCTCAAAATAGAATTGCCAGTCTCTTCTACACTTTTAAGCTGCCAACCGTATTTTTCTTCCATATTAGTGCAAGCCTCTTCGCTTGTAGCGGCATGGCGCGTCTCGTTTTTTTCGTCATCATACCGAGGTTGTGACATAATTAATATGCTCCCTGGTTGGCTGTTCAAGATTTGGAGTAGTCGTCTTGTCTGGGTGTTACTGCTCTCGGACAGGACTCTTGTCCTTGATTTATAGTATACAGCCGGCTATCTCTCTAATATCTATCTTTAATTTTTCAGGTAAAATACGATGATTTTCTACACTGCGCTCGTCAGAAGAAGTCCCGATAGTTGGGTTTCTCTCTGTTTGGAAAATGGACTGTGGGGCAAGGCAATACTCCAGAAAAATCTCTAGATTAACTAAAACAAGCTATTGAGTCATTGGGGGAAGTATATAAATCCGAATCTGAGGTTTATCTCAGTCCTCTTTCTCTTAATTAATTGCAGGAATTACTGAGTTTTAAGAGGGGGGAACCTTCAAATAATTATGAACTCAGAAAAGTTGAGGTCTAAAAATATTGATTTCGGTTCAACGCCTGTCGTAATTTTTGTATAATTTTCATAACTCCAATTTGACTCTAAATCTGCAATCATAAAAAATATAGTACCTGTTCAGAAATTATCTCAATGACTTTTATCCCATCCGAAGCGTTTAAATCTATTAGTTATCCCAGCCGCACTGTCAAAAGAGCCGATCGCGCGGTCCGGTGCAGCCCTTTTCAATTACACTTCTTCCAGACCATCCGCGATAACAGTGTTTTCCTAAGTGCGATCGCCTCAAACGCAGGTGTCGAAAGCGGCTACACCCGATCGCCCGTATCCGAACTCGTAGCCGAAAACTCCCTACTCTGGCTGATCCAAGTCGGCGTACTGCGGCGGGAGGTAGACGGACAAGGCATTACCGACAGTTTTCGCCTCACACCCCTAGGCCGCCAACTCGTGGAAAAATGGGAACGGGAAGGACAGGGAGTGCCGGCGGCGTCGTTGTGCGATCGTATTGGTAATGCTTTTAGCCGCGGGTTGGGACTATTTGTATGAGGGCTTTTCACTTGCGCTAGTCCATTACTCACAAGTTAAGCTAAAAACACTGTTGTCAATGAGTAATCTTACTCATTTTTTACCGAGATCCCAATTAAAATATGACTCCATTTGTTCATTCATTATTGAAAAAAAATTGTTCGGGACTTC
>NZ_JANMZH010000237.1:0-8201 GCF_031383065.1 Microcoleus sp. OTE_8_concoct_300
GTTTTTACTTCTTCTTGCCTTCCCCCAGCCTCATTTTGCACTCGACCAACTGTATCTCCCTGTCCGTGAATTCCAATCACTCGGCCGCTAACATCAAAAACAGGCCCGCCGCTCATTCCCCGCCGCGTCACTGCGTCGTAACGCATCGTATATCCTTGCTCGTTACTCGATCGCACATTAGTAACTTGCCCATTCGTAAACTGATATTCCCGTTCTTGACTCCCCACACCTGCAGGCAAAGGATACCCCGAAATATAAACCCCCGAACCGATTTCGGCTTCATCGGAATTACTAATCGGTGCAACTGAATATTCCTCCTCACTCTCGAACATCACAACTGCTAAATCAGGCCCGCTGTCATTATTCTGAAAACCCTTCACTTCCGTCACTTTATGCTCTTTCTTCTTAGAAGTAACAATCACGTACTCGGAATTAGGATTGATCACCACATGATTCGCCGTCAACACCGTGTAAATCTTGCCTTTCTTAGCAATGATTACCCCAGAACCGCCTTTATCACTAGCTAGGGTATTATTAATTTGTACTGTAGTAGGAACGGCAATTCGAGCTACTTCTCTAGCCGTTTTTGCCATTGCGGGCTGACTGATTACAATTGTTGCTACCACTGCCGTTCCGGCTATAATTCCCGGCAGGTAATTAGACCGATTAAAACCTAAATTCATAAACCTACTCCGTTGATAAGGTGAAACTAATATCTTGCACTTTCTCGCCTATCCGACAGGGATTGAAATCCCTGTCTCAAAGCATAAGTCCACTTAAGTGGACTAAATATCCCGTTTATTTCTTAGTCCGCGTAGGCGGACTTCGTTTGTGTAGAAGCGATTTCAATCGCCGAGTGACTATTAGCCAGGGAATTCATTCCCTGGCGGATGGCGGGTAATTCATTCCCTGGCGGATGGCGGGTAATTCGACGATCGACTGTAAGACGAAATAAATCGCAAATAGGTACTAATTGGAATTCCCCAACTAGAATTAACCATTTGCTCTAACATTCTCCCTGACGGTTCTGTTCCATCTTCAAACGCATACACTCCAAAATCTGGGTCGCGATTTTTCACCCGCCCATTAATGCCAATTAATAACCCCTGACTGTTAAAAATTGGCCCACCGCTCATCCCCACAGCAATATCATTTGTGTAACCCAAACGATAGCCTTGAGCGAGTGATTTTGGCGGCAGCATTGATACAACGCCTTGAGTAAACCGAAATGCCCGAATTCCTTGGTCGAATGTAGTAGTTGAACTACCTCCCCGATACATCGGAAATCCGGCGGCAAATACAGGTTCTCCTACTGTTAATAAATCAGTGCTAATTCTGGTTACTTGATAGGTGGTAAAACTGCGAAATTGGACGATCGCCAGATCCGCATTTCCCAACTGCAACGGCGCTCCCAAAAGCCGATACTTCTGACCATCGGGCGCAATCATGGTAAGCTGCTGGCTGAACGCCACAACGTGCCAACTTGTCAGCACCGTATAAACTTGCCCCTGCTGCCGGACGATCGCCCCCGATCCAGAAACATTCGGTGTTAAAATTCGCACCGTCATCAACCTCGCCAACCGCTCAATATTGGCACTTTGACTGTCAGCAACCCCATAATTAGCCATCAGCGGTTGAGCGGCGATTCTTACTGGAAAAAGACTCGCCGCGATCGCACAAATTGCCACCACCCGTAGCAAATTGCTCACCTTAAAGCTCCCGCATTCCACCACCAGTTGGCTGTTGAGGTGCCGGCTGATTGTTAGCCGGTGCCGGAGGCGCTACAGAGTTGCCGCCTTCCTCCTGTAACCGTGGGCGCGCGTCAATGTAAGGCATCGCATCGCTTTCAGACAGCGCAGGCGCACCCGCTTGCCCCTCGCGCAACCCCATGAATTGATACAATGTACGAACTGCGTCTTGACCTGGTTTGAGTGTATAAATTAAGCCGTCGCAGCGTGAGTTGACTTGACTAGCGGTGCAAATCACTCGCTGTCCGTTCATGTAGCCAACTGTCACAAACTTTAGCTGTTTGTTCTGGCGGTAGGTTTCCAAGCGCCCGGTGACTTCGCGGCAGCGTGTCATGGGATCGTAGCCAGAGTCGGGGAAGTAGTCGGAAACCCAGTTAATCCAAACCTCCCGTACCCCTTGGCGGTTTTGGTACACCGTGGCGGGTGAACCGGATGAAGCATCGCACATAAAGCCTGATGTTGATTGGCTTTGGCTGGGTTTAGCGCTCAAAGCTAGGCTGCCGATCGCGATCGCCCCCGCTAAGACAGTCAGAAATTGTCGTTTAATCTCACTTTTCATCAACTTTACCTCACATTACAATTTGTTTCCTAAAACAACAGGCTCGGGGAAGTGGCCAAAAGACACAAAGTTCTTTGCCACTTCCCCCAGCCCCGCGAAACTCACATTCGTCACAGACTAGGCGCAGTGACTTGATATTCAGTAGTTTTTAAGGTCAAATGCTGTCGATACTCACAACCGTACAGCTACAATAGATACACTAATAGATAAACTTGAGTTTTTCTCTCTCTTGTTAATCATGATTGTAAATCCTTTTCAACTGCCTGTCAACGCCTCAATCAGAAATAAGTTTTTGGCTAGTAAAAGGTGGGGCGATCGCTATTTTTTTCACCGCACAGCAACACGGATGGAAAAAGACCGATCGCCTTTTTGAGTAAAGTGCGATCGCCACAGAGCAACTAAGATTTATACTTGTTTTTGGGCGCTGCGTTAATATTGTGCCGATTGCCATTTAAACTTAATTTAGACTAACTACCTCAAGGAACACAAGAAAATAATGCGCATTTTATTTGTATCCGCCGAAGCAGCACCCCTAGCCAAAGTGGGCGGTATGGGCGATGTCGTCGGCGCTTTGCCTAAATTTCTGCGGCGCATGGGACACGATGTCCGCATCTTCATGCCCTACTACGGTTTCATCCCCGACAAAATGGATGTTCCCAAAAAACCTGTTTGGGATGGGGGGGCCATGTTCCAAACCTTTTCCGTCTTTGAAAGTGTTTTGCCGGGAACCGATGTACCTTTATACTTATTGCAACATCCATCTTTCTTGCCCCGCCGCGTTTACGGCGGTGTAGATGAAGATTGGAGGTTCACTTTATTTGCCAATGCTGCGGCTGAATTTGCCTGGAATCACTGGAAGCCCCAAATTATCCACTGTCACGACTGGCATACCGGGATGATACCTGTTTGGATGAGCCAAGACCCGGATATCAGCACGGTTTTTACTATTCACAATTTAGCTTATCAAGGGCCGTGGCGCTGGCGTTTGGAGCAGATGACTTGGTGCCCTTGGTATATGCAAGGTCACAATACAATGGCTGCCGCAGTACAGTTTGCCGATCGAGTAAATACAGTTTCGCCGACTTACGCCGAGCAAATAAAAACCCCAGCTTACGGGGAAACTTTGGAAGGTTTGCTGTCTTACATGGGCGGCAAGGTTTCGGGGATTTTGAACGGAATTGATACAGAATCTTACAACCCAGAAACTGACAAGTACATCCATCAACAATTCAGTGTTGATACTATTGAAAAGCGCCCAGCTAACAAAATTGCCCTGCAAGAAGAAGTCGGTTTGGAAGTGAATAAAGGTGCCTTTTTAATGGGCATGGTGACGCGGCTGGTAGAACAGAAGGGGCTGGATTTGATTATTCAAATGCTCGATCGCTTCATGGCCTATACCGACGCTCAGTTTATTGTACTCGGAACGGGCGATCGCTACTACGAAACCCAACTCTGGCAAATGACAGCCCGCTATCCCGGTCGGATGTCCACCCAATTACTCTACAACGACGCCCTCTCCCGGCGCATTTACGCAGGCTGCGACACCTTCCTGATGCCCAGCCGTTTCGAGCCCTGCGGCATCAGCCAAATGCTCGCCCTCCGCTACGGGTGCGTACCAATGGTTCGCCGCACCGGCGGTTTAGTCGATACCGTTTCCCACAACAACCCGATCGACAATACTGGTACAGGTTACTGTTTCGATCGCTACGAACCCCTAGACTTGTTCACCTGCATGATCAGAACTTGGGAAGGTTTCCGCTACAAAGATAAGTGGAAAGAACTGCAACAGCGCGGCATGAGAGAAGATTTTGGCTGGGATATTTCGGCCCGGAAATACGTCAAGTTGTACAGTGATATTTTGGGAGTCCCGCCAGAAGAAACTGCACCGGAACCAGAGCCCGAATTGCTCGTTGGTAAGGGTTAATCTTAGTATTGTGCGTCAGCCGGTGTTAGATTCGACTGAATCGAGGGGCGATCGGCTGACGCACCCGAAAGCTTAGTCCGCCGTCGGTTTTTGATTCAATTTAATCGATCGACTGACTACTGACTAATGACTAATGACTGCTGACTAATGACTACTGACTACTGACTAATGACTACTGACTACTGACTGCTGACTACTGACAAATTAATCAACAAATAAATCGAGAGGTAAATGACCGTAAGTTCCGCTAACTCCACCTTCTGAGGAAGATTGGCACGACACCAAAACGCCCCGGTAAGTTCCGGGATAGCCGTCCACATAATACGACCCCTTCAAAGTATTGAACTTAATATAAACCGAACCAGCAAATGCCGAAAAAGCATTTGGATCTAAAACAGCTTGATATCCCAAAGCTTTCAAATAAGCTTCTAAAGCTGAAAAACCCTCATCCGTCGAAGCAGCGCACACTCCCAACATTTGATAATCCGACAAACTTGCTACCAGCAAAATCGCTTGACGCAGCGCCTGTTTTTCCTGCGGCGATGCTAGAGATTGCATATCCAGACAAGTGAAATCTTTGAGGATTTGCTGTGCTTCTTCAACAGTTAGGGTAGTCGGGTTTTGAGTAGACATGAATTGCTCTGATATTTCCCAAAATTACGATCGACACTCGGCTACTCGTCAACGAATTTCTGCCATTACAACCCTCGAGCGACGGCGGTAACACTTGCCCAAGTCCTGATTATAGCCGATTGTGCGCTCTGGCAATCAATGCTGGCGATCGTCTTCGAGGGCTTTCCTTCGGATCGCTTCGCTAACGCCAATGCCCGTATCGCACAAAAAAGCTAGTAGTTTTTACCGATGTTTTCAAGTTTAGATCAGTCCGCGTTTTTTCAGCTTTGCTAGCGCATCTTCCGCCGCTGTTTTCTCAGCATCTTTTTTGCTTTTGCCTTTACCTTCTCCATAGAGTTTCTCTGCGACATAAACTTTAGCGAGAAATTCCGGCTTGTGGGGTGTGCCTCCTTCTTGGATGGTCACGTATTTGGGCGGAGTCGTGTCACCGTTGGCCTGTACCCATTCTTGAAACCGATTTTTCGAGTCTACAGTCGATCGAGTTTCCACAACATTTTCGGGGACAGAATCAAACATTTGTCGCACAAAGTTGCGAACTTTGTCCATATCTTGCGTGTCGAGATAGTAAGCGCCAATAAATGCTTCAAAAGTGCTGCTGAGCAAATTTGGATTAGTAATCCCACCTTCTCGATAAGCTCCTTTTCCGAGCCGCATTTTTAAGTCTAAAGCGATTTCGGTAGCAAATCTGGCTAATTGTTTTTCATCTACTAATGCAGAACGTCGGCGAGTCAGTTGGTCTTCTCCCATTTCTGGATGACGCTGATAGAGATATTCGCCACTGAGAAAAGTCAGCAAAGCATCGCCGAGAAATTCTAAGCGTTCGTTGTCTTCTTCGCGGAATGTGGGGTTTTCGTTGACGTAGGAACGATGGGTTAGTGCTTGGCGCAGCAGTTTTTCATTTTTGAATTCGGGAAGGGTTATTTTGAGTTCTTGTGTTGGATTAGTTAATGCCATAGGAGTTTTGTAAGGGTTATTGTTTTTGGAGTTGGGTGTTATTATGTGGACATGAAAGAGCCGCAGATAGCGGTAGGTTTGGAGAATCTAGTTTATCAAATAAACTGGATTTTTGCTATCTGCGGCGAGCTAAATTTTAACAGATATTTGGCGTTTTTACCATTAGCCCGCCAGGGGTTTAAACCCCTGGCTCATAGCTAAAGTCCTCTTAAGAGGACTGAAGATTGTATTTTTTTAACTGTCAGTCAGTCGGTTTTAACCGACTTTAGCTATTAGACAGGGAATTCATTCCCTGGCGGACTGTGTTGCTTCCAGCAGATAATTTATCTGCTTCTATTGATAACTGTTTTTGATTTTTAAGTTGGGGTTTCAATCCTGCACACAAACTAGACAATTCGTCTACATAATGAAAGTTATCCTCACCAACGAGGTTAATCACTTTTTTGCTTGCACTTTTACGCCGTGCAAAAACTATGATTGTTTTTCCAACAGCAACCATCAGACTGATTAAAGGTGCAAAATCCCGATCTCCTGAGACTAAGATAATTATCTCGGGATAAGGTTTTATGACAACTCCTTGAATCCAGTCAAATGTCAATTCTTTATCTACACTGTTCTTGTCCTTTGAGCGAACATCAACGCCCTGACCACCAAGATATTCTACATTATTCTTGGCGAGCAGTTGATTTTTATTCTGCGAGTTATAGTAAATTTTGAAGCAATCTAAACGCCCTTTTGATTTGGCAAAATCGACCAATAATTCAGCTTGTTTTTGCGTTAAGTGGACGTTCTGAAGATCCCAGTAAATATGAACTGGAGCTTGAGACTGCTTGGTTTGTTTACCAATTGCTGAAGGATGGTTCCTCATTTTTATGTGTCCTAAAACTAGGTTTGCAGGACAGCATCAATAAATTAAGCATCTAACCAAAAAAGTATTGTTTTTGAGTTTGCTCAAGAGGGACATTTCCCATTTAACAAAACTCTTGACTTACACACTATTAATTTAGTGTGTACTTGCTTGGTTAGCGTCTCAGCGATAGGATATGCAGATTTCGGACAAGCGTCCTAAAAACCCGTTGATATAGAAATTCAAACAAATGTCGTGCCAATTGACCTATTTATTCCAGTTGAAACGACATTAACTTGAATGTCTATATCAACGGGGCTCTAGGACGCTTACCCGAAATCTGCAGATCCTACCGCTGAGACGACTTAACCGACACTTTTTGCTTTTGAATCCGGGTGTCTATCTGAGCTGTATTGTTTTGATACTGGCACATTAACTCTTAGATGTCAAGGGGTAATATAATTTAATTTTTTGAGTTGATCTGACACAAATACCCCTGCTAATCTCTACTTGCACGGGGATTACACAAAAACGCTACATATAGCGTAAAAAGTGCGTGACACTCTGCTAGCGCACGCTATATTACTCCGCGCTCGTCGGCATTAATACTTGATTCGAGCGCGATAATTACAGTTAAGGAACTGTAAGATAATTTTTGTAATTTTTGGGAAACTAAAAACAGTAGACATCTTGCAAAATAGTTTTGTGCTATTCTAGAAAGTTTAGACAATTTTATAATCTAGCAGGCTGGGCAAGTTTAAAGAGATGCCAATCAACCCAATAATTCAAATTATGACCTAAACTTGAGCAAACTTTTAAGGATAACACATATTTTTTTTGCAAGAGGTCTAATGAAAGAGTACAAGTACATATTCACGAGTTTGAGCATTATGTTGTTGAATTACTTGCTGACAAAAACTTACCCGCTACTCGTCGCTACCAAAGACGCATTCCCTATATTGATGGACTAAGGATGCGTAAACAGGTACCTAGTTAAATCACAACAAGTTGCTATCCTGACCTAGCTGTAGCAGTTGCAACTCCTGAGTCAGTTTATGGGAATTACCTGGTAAAGGGGTATAGCCGAGATACGGGCAAAATAGGATACGACGTAAAATTCTGTAAAAAAACTTTTAATTGCTACCAGTGGCAAAAATCTTGAGTAGACATACTTCTACAAAAAAACCTCTAGACCTTTCAGCGGCTAGGGGTTTTCTGACTTAAAGTTTATACCTGATACAAAAAAGATTTCGAGCGACTGATAACAAAAATCGCGGTAGTCCAAATTGTCACGAATGCCACTAGAGAGGTGCTCCCTCCGGATACATCAGTTTCACTCTTTTTTCCCGTAGTTCGATTTCTTCAAGACAGATTTTTTCAATTTGTTCAACCGTATCTTGAGAAATGCCCAGTTTAGCTGCCATTTTAGTTATAGTTGCTCTTTCTGGGTCACTATATTCTCCATCAGCACTGCAAGCCATAATAGCATCGTGAACAAGGAAACGTCGTGAAGCATTAGCTGCTGGAGTATTACTA